>JAZOBY010000123.1:0-3784 GCA_045596215.1 Faecousia sp. | reverse complement strand
TCCCCCCTTCCTTTACGAAGGGGGGGAAAACGGCCGGGGCAGAAGCGCAAGGCCTGTATATTTTTACTCTTCCCAGTTGTGCCAGACGTTTTGCACGTCGTCATCTTCTTCCATGATGTCGATGAGCTTTTCCATCAGCTTGATGTGCTCCTCGTTATCCAGCTTCTGATAGTTCTGGGGAACCATTTCGATCTGGGCGGAAGCAAAGGTGTATTTCTTGCCCAGCTCCTCGGCAACGGCGTTGAAATCGTCGGGAGTGGTGTAGACGGTGAAAACATCTTCCTCGGCCTCAAAATCGACAGCACCGCAATCCATGGCGTCCATCATGACGGTATCCTCGTCGTAGTCGCCATCTTCGTTGTCGATGACCAGCACGCCCTTCTTATCGAAGGGCCAGCTCACGCTGCCGGATGCACCCAAATTGCCGCCGAACTTATCGAAGTGGTGACGCATGGAGCCTGCGGTACGGTTGCGGTTGTCGGTCATGGTCTCCACAATGACGGCAACACCGCCGGGGCCGTAGCCTTCGTAGGTGATGGACTCGTAGTTGTCGCCGCCGCCGGCACCTGCGGCCTTTTCCAGACAACGCTTGATGTTGTCGTTGGGCATATTGGCGGCCTTGGCCTTGGTGATAACGGTGGCCAGACGGGAGTTGTTGGCCGGGTCGGGAATGCCGCCGCCCTCTTTCACGGCGACGATCAGTTCCTTTGCGATCTTGGTAAAGGCGGCAGCACGCTTAGCGTCCTGTGCACCCTTGGTTTTTTGGATGTTATGCCATTTGGAATGTCCGGACATAAAAATCTTCCTTCCTGTTATCTTCTGAAATTTCGGATATATTTTAGCAGAGCTTTCCGAGAAAATCAATAGAATTTCATGCAATCTGCGTGTTTTTGGGATAAAACCACCTCTACATCGGGGAACGCGTGGGCAATTTTGTCTGCCAAAACAGAACAAACGGGATTTTCTGTGTAGAAATGGCCGGCGTCGATGAGGGTCACGCCCTGTTCCTGGGCATCCCAAAAGCCGTTATATTTCACGTCGGCGGTGACGAAGGTGTCGCAACCAGCCTGGATCACATCCATCAGGCCGTCAGAGCAGCTGCCGCCGCCCACGGCCACCTTGTGTACCGGCTTGCCGCCGTCGCAGTAACGCAGACCGGGGCAGTTCAGTTTTTCTTTCACATGGGCAAGAAATACGTCCACGCTTTGGGTTTCCACTTCGCCGCATCGCATCATGCCGCCGTAAGCACCCAGCTTTTCCACATTTTGAAGTCCGAGAATTTGGGCGAGCACATCGTTGACACCGCCATCAGCACAGTCCAGATTGGTGTGGGCACAGATGTGGCTGATGCCGTGACGGCACAGATTCATAATGCCCCGGGTGATGGCGGCATCGTCGGTGACCATGGGGATGGCACGGAAGATCAGCGGATGGTGGGTCACCACCAGATCGGCATCAATATCCACAGCTTCCTGACACACATGCTCAAAGGGGTCAAGAGCCACAAGGATTTTTGTGACGGGGGCAGTGCGGCTGCCGCAGTTCAGGCCCACATTGTCCCAGTCCATTTTCAGCTCCCGGGGGGCAAGGGTCTCGATGAAAGTTAAAATATCTTGTACAATAGTCATAATAACTCCTTATCAGGGGGATAGATGGTTTCTAATTCTTCCAGGGCAAGTTTCTTTTCCGGATCATCCCGATGGGCTACGGCCAACTGCAAACCCTCTAAAATACGAAAAGCATATTCCGCCGTTTCCGGATAGGCATTGCTTAGCAGGGCAGGGGGGAGATACCACCCGCCAACGGTCAATCGGGGGGCATCCGGATCCCAGCAGACTTCCATAACCGTGTAGAGGAAACGACCGTCTTTCAGCACGGATTCTGTTGCGATTTTCCAGCCGTTTTCCGACAAATAGCGACGGAGTATGGGTGTTTTGCTTTGACATTGCAGAATAAGGCGGTAGCGGCTATTTTTCAGCCAGGGGGCGGATTCCAGGATGGAGACCATGGTGTCAGCACCCATACCGGCACACACCAGCACGTCAAAATCCCGGGGCACTTGGGCTACGCCGTTGGAAAGATGAAAGGTCATCCGGTCAGCCACACCGTATTTTTCCGCGTTACGCCGGGCGGACTGCAACGGGCCTTCGTTTATGTCCGATGCGAAGACTTGCCGGGCAATACCGCCTGTCAGCAGATGGATGCCCAGATAGCCGTGGTCACAGCCCACATCGGCCACCACGTCGCCGGGACGAATCAGCTCGGCACAGGCCAAGAGCCGTTTCGAAATAGGAAGGTGCATAGATAACCTCCGATTTATGTCATCGCGAACCAGCTTGAGAACAGGCTAGCAATGGCAGCACTATTGGTTAGAGTAATAGTAAAAACGCCATCCCGGCTGATTCCGGGATGGCGTAGCCGGTTTTACTGGTTCTTCTCGGCCTGGTCGGCTTCGTAGGCTTCCAGGAAACGGTTGAGCTGTGCCAGGAACGGCTCACACTCGATGCCGTGGACCATGCAAGCTTCCTCAACGGTCTCACCCCGGGAAGAGGGGCAGCCCAGGCAGTGCATGCCGATGGCAAAGAACAAAGGAGCCGCCTGAGGAGCGACGTCCAGAACATCACCGATAATGGTATCTTTTTCAATTTTTACAGCCATAATTTGACCTCCTATTACATTTCTCCGCCTATTATAACCCCATGTGCAGAAAAAAACAAGAGGGAGTTTTCTGACAATTCTTGTTTGGTACCTCAGTTTTCGACGGCTTTCCGCACCTTTCGCAAATTGTGCGTGATAAAATAACAAAAAACGACAGAAAGAGAGGAATTTTTATGTTAGGCACACGCATTGCATCCCTGCGGCAAAACTGTGGACTCAGCCAGGCAGAATTGGCACAAAAACTGCACATCAGCACCAGTACGGTGGGGATGTACGAGCAGGGGCGGCGGGAACCGTCGGTGGAAACGCTTATTGCAATTTCCCGGATTTTCGGCGTTTCCTTGGACTATTTGCTGTCCGGTCGGCCGGATACCATCCGGGATGTGGCGGCACTGCACCGCCTGGTCACGGAGGGGGATACGTCCACAAAGCTGACCAAAGAAGAAATGGTGTGCCATTTGCTGTGGGCATTACTGGAATAAATAAGTAAAATTGTATAAAATTAAGGTTGAATTTCTGTTAGATGTGTGATACGATATACTCGTATCGATATGGGCACAGTCCACCCCAAAATTTCGGATGCAATTTGCACCCAGGAGGAAAGAAAGACTATGAATAGCGTAATGGAAATCTTTGACGAGCGCAGCGCGTTCTCTTTTGAGGTATTCCCTCCGAAGACGGACGTGGGCATGGAAAAGTTGTGCGGCAAGGGCGGCGTGCTGGAACAGCTCTACACCCTGAACCCTGACTACATTTCCTGTACATACGGCGCTGGCGGTACCAACGTGGGCAAGAACCTGGAAGTTCTGGATAAGATCGTTCAGGACGGCAAGACCGCTCCCGTGACCCACTTCACCTGCATCGGCAACACCAAGGAAGGTATCCGTGAGCAGCTGCAGAACTATCTGGATCACGGCATCAACCATATGCTGGCACTGCGCGGTGACCTGCCCTTTGGCTGGACCGGTACCGGCGGCGATCTGCACTATGCAACCGAGCTGGTTAAGTTTGCCCGTAAGGAATTCGGCGACAAGTTTACCATTGCTGTTGCAGGCTCTCCCGAGGGCCACATTCAGTGCCGCTCTCTGGAAGCTGACATCGCTTTCCTGAAGCAGAAGCAGGACAA
>JAZOBY010000122.1:0-7607 GCA_045596215.1 Faecousia sp. | reverse complement strand
CACCAGTGACCTAAATGTGGTATGCTTGCCACTGGCAAGCATCAGAATTCCAATCTGCTGCGCAGAGCACCACGGTCACTGGTGCACAATGACATGGATTATACAAAAATAAAAGTCCGCACTACGCAAAACGCAGTGCGGACTTCTGTCTTACTTCAGGCCGAAACGCTTGTTGAAACGGTCAACACGTCCACCGGTGTCAACCAGCTTCTGCTTGCCGGTATAGAAAGGGTGGCACTTGGAGCAGATCTCAACACGGATCTCCTTCTTAGTGGAGCCAGTCGTAAAGACATTACCACAAGCACAGCGAATGGTAGTCTGTTCGTAGTTGGGATGGATACCTTCCTTCATTTTGTTCACCTCTTTCTTAGCAGTTAAAGGGCATAAAATCCCTAAAAATCTTTAATCGCCCGGATATCATAACACATACAAATCAAGATTGCAAGTGTTTTTTTCGTTATTTTTCAAAAATCCCATTAAAATGCCCAGTTGCCGTTACGGAAGATGGGAACTACCTTGCCACCGGCACAAATCGCATCGATGTTCATGGTGTCACAGCCGATCATGAAATCCTCATGGATCATGGAATCGTTGATACCCAGTTCGCGGCACTCTTCCAGAGTCTTATTGTGATGATCCCGGATGGTGTCGGGGAAACCCATACCCACAGCCAGATGGCAGGCAGCGTTTTCATCAAACAAGGTGTTGTAGAACAGGATGCCGGACTGGCAGATGGGGCTTTCCTGAGGCACCAGAGCACATTCGCCCAGGTAGGCAGCACCCTCGTCCATGGACAGCATGGTGTTCAGCAGTTCCTCGCCCACTTCGGCCTTGGCTTCCACCACCTTGCCGTTTTCAAAACGCATGGAGAACTTGTCAATAATCTGGCCCTGATAGCTCAAAGGCTTGGTGGAGTAGACGATGCCCTCAGCCTTGCCCTTCATGGGAGAGATGAAACACTCCTCAGAGGGGATGTTGGGGTTGAACACGATGTTCTGACGGCTCACTTCCGCACCGCCACAGAAGATGGCTTCGGGGATCATGCCAACAGTCAAATCGGTGCCGTTGTCGGCAGTATAGTGCAGGCTTTCGATGCCCAGGGAGTTGAGGTAATCGCAACGCTTTTTCAGATCGGCATTGTGTTCTTCCCAGGCCTTGATGGGATCTTCGTTCACGCGAGAGGTAGACAGAATTGCCTCCCACAGCTTCTCCACAGCCACGCTGGTACGCTCGCCGGGGAATACCTTCTTTGCCCAGGCCTTGCCGGGAACAGCGGCGATACACCACTGCTGCATGCCTTCCAGCTTGTCTGCATAAGGCTTCAAAATGGGATAGGACATTTTCCGAGCCTTAGCCATCTTGGCCATGTTCATACCCTTCAAGCCGTCGGGATCTTCGGAAATCAGGTGAATCCGTGCAGGAACCACATCCACCATGTGCTGGCGGCGGGCCTTTTCCCACTCAGCCACAGTGCCCATGGTGGTCACGGAGCGGTAGCGGACGTGAATCTTGGCGAGGGGCTGATAGTTCCACTCCACGATAACCTTCTTGGCCTTGGCCTTGTAGGCTTCCTCCACCACCATCTGGACAAATTCCGGCTGATCCAGGTCGGCATAGACCATAACCTCCTGGCCCTTTTGGACATTGACGCCGCAACGGACGATGAGCTTTGCGTATTCTCTTAAAACAGTCTTTTTCATCTGAATTGCTCCTTTTTAAATAAGATATTGCCATTTTAGCAAAGATTCATTCTTTCGTCAATGGTTGTTGCAATCTTTACGGTTTTCACCTATAATATATAAAAACGCACAATGTGGCAATTATGTCATTCCGAGGGAGCTTGCGACCGTGGGAATCTCCCGGTAGAATGTTTGTTACTGCACAACATATCGATGAACAGTACCAGGAGATTGCCACGTCGGGCTGTGCCCTCCTCGCAATGACATTTAGGAGGACGGTTGACACAAATTCCCATTCTGGAAGGTTGATGAAAACACCTATGCTTACCAAAGAACAGTTACAAAATAAAATAGCCGCCGGACTGCAGTTTTTAGATGGTGCCACCGGCTCAAATCTGCAAAAGGCCGGTATGCCCAAGGGATGCTGCACAGAGAAGTGGGTGCTGGAAAACCCGGAAATTCTGCAAGATTTACAGCGTGCCTATGCCGCTTCCGGCAGTCAAATCCTATATGCCCCCACATTCCAGGCACAGCCAATTGCATTGGAGCGGGTAGGACTAGCGGAAAATGCGGAAGAAGTAAATGCCAAACTGATTGCCCTCTCCCGGTCTGCCGCACCGGAATGTCTGATTGCCGGTGATATCACCACTTTGGCCGCTTTTTGCGACAGTTGGGATCCGGATAACATTGACCTTTTGATCGAAAATTACCGCCGGCAAATTCGTGGCTTGATTGACGGCGGTGCAGATCTTCTGGTTGCCGAAACGCTGATGTACCCTCTGGAATCTGAGGCCATCATGGTCGCCGCAGAAATGGAAGGTGCCGGTGCTGTAATGTACAGCTTCGTTATGACGTCGGACGGATCTCTGTTTTCCGGGCAGGACGCTGTGCCGGTCTTGAAGGATCTGTCGGAAAACGCCGCCGCTGTGGGTTTCAACTGTGCGGCTGCGGATATGATGACTCCCTACCTTGTCCGCAAACTGGCAAAGGAGATTCGCATCCCCATTCTCTGCAAACCCAACGCCGGCAATCCTACCATCAACGCCGCCGGCGTGCCGGAATACTCCATGGCTCCCGAGGAATTCGCCAAAGTGATGCTTCTTTGTAAGCAAAGCGGTGCAAAGCTCTTGGGCGGCTGCTGCGGCACCACACCGGATCATATCGCCTCATTGACAAATATTTGCAAATGACGGATGCAAACGTATCCGTCATTTTGTATAAAATGTGAATAAACTGTTGCCAAATGTGTCGAAATTTGTTATACTGTACTTGTTATGAAAAGAAAATCTTTATTCGTCAGCCGTAAAAACGCGCTGACATGGCTGATGGCACTTTGCCTGGTCGGCTCGGCAGTGACCCGCATTGTGATAACCGGTGTGAAAGGGATCGGTTATTCACAGGAAGTGTGGAGTCAAATCGTTCTGCCAGTAGCAGCCACCCTGCTTTTCGTGCTCATTACACTCATCAACGGCAAGGAACTGTTCTATAAGACCGCCATTCCCGTATGGCTGATGGGCATTTACTTTGCCATCCGTCCCCATTTCTATGTGAGCGGCAATCCCTTTATTATGGGAATGTTCTACACCTGCATTTTCTGCCTCTGTGTGTTCTACACAGTGGTTACTGCCGGAAAGGGCTACCCCTGGCTGCTGGTTCTGCTGTTTGCAGCTCCGTTGGGTGCAATGGGATATCTGTGCAGCATTGCCGGCGATTTGCTGAACCTGGTATTTTTGATGTTCCTGCCGGATATGCTGTTGTTTACAGGTCTGCTACTGTTGGTGTTTGCCATCCGCATTCATACCGATGGGCAGTATCACCCTACATGGGGCGACCGCATCGACGGCCGTAAGATCCGCACCCTGGCACCCATGGCTCAGATCACCATGTATTTCCAGTGGGAACGGAACATCTGCTCCAACCTTTTTGAGGAATCCTTTGAGATCACACACATCGATCGCTACATTCGTCAGAAGCGTCGCGAGGGCTTGACCGACTTCGGCATCACCCACGTTCTGCTGGCTGCCTATGTTCGCGGCATCGCCAAGTATCCCCAGCTGAACCGGTTTATTTCCGGTCAGCAGGTCTTCTCCCGGGGTGATGACATTCAGTATTGTATGGTCATCAAAAAGGAAATGACGGTTGATTCTCCTGACACTTCCATCAAGGTCCATCTGAATCCCCATGACACCGCAGAAGATGTTTACCGCAAGCTCAACGCAGCTGTGGAAAGCGTCAAGGCCACCCAGGAACTGGATTCCAGCCTGGACGGTCTGATTCAGTACCTGAATCTGATCCCCGGCGTGCTGCTGAAATTTGTGGTGTGGCTGCTGAAATTCCTGGACTACTTTGGTCTGCTGCCCAAGTTCCTGTTGGAACTGAGCCCCTTCCATGGCAGTCTGTTCTTCACCTCCATGGGCAGTCTGGGCATCCCGCCCATCTACCACCATCTGTATGACTTTGGTAACATCCCCTGCTTCGGTGCCTTTGGCTGCAAACGCCGTGCATTGGAAGTCCAGGAGGACGGTTCTGTGGTGCAGAGAAAATACATAGACGTGAAGTTCGTTCTGGACGAACGGATCTGCGATGGCTATTATTACGCTACCTTCTTCAAGCACTACCGCCGGTTGCTTGCCCATCCAGAAGTGCTGGACAATCCTCCTGAGGAAGTCATTAAGGATATTGACTAATGAAACACGAGATTCTTCCCCATCTCCCCGCCAGTTTCCCCTGGCGGGGAAACATTCACCATTTTGATACCATCGACTCCACCAACACAAGGGCCAAGGAAATGGCCGCAGCGGGTGCACCCCACGGGACTGTGCTCATTGCGGACAGCCAGACCGGCGGCCGGGGACGCATGGGACGCTCTTTTCACTCCCCTGCCGGTACCGGGATCTATCTGAGTGCGATCCTGCGGCCAAACTGCCCCGCCAAAGAGCTGATGCATCTGACCTGTGCCGTGGCCGTTGCCTCTGCTGACGGCATTGCTGCCGCCACAAATCTTCGCCCCGGCATCAAATGGACAAATGATTTGGTAGTCGGTCAAAAGAAATTAGGTGGCATTCTTACAGAGCTGTCCGTTAACCATGCCGGCATGGTGGAATTCGCTGTGGTGGGCATTGGCATTAACTGTGGGCAAAAAGCCGGGGATTTCCCCCCGGAAATCGAAAACATTGCCACTTCCCTGCACCTTTGTACCGGTGAGCAAACTGACCGGGCTCAGGTAGCCGCACAAATTGTCCTTGCTTTGGAAAAGATGTATAGACAGTTGCACGACACGGACGCCATTCTTACCCGTTACCGCCAAGATTGCATGACCATCGGCCGGGAGATTTCCGTAGTACGAGGCGACGAGATCCGCCACGGCAAGGCACTGGACGTGGATGCAAGCGGTGCGTTGGTAGTAGAATTCCCCGACGGTCATGTGGAAGCTGTAAATTCCGGTGAGGTCAGCGTCCGCGGCATGTACGGATACGTGTAAAACGAAAATAATTGTTGCATTTTCCTTTTGGATTGGTTATACTGATTATAGAAACCATAAAGAAACGGGAGGGTTTACTATGAAAGTTTTTAAGGCAATTGCCAAAATCGTTGTGGCTCTGGCCGCAATCGCCGGTATTGTCTACGTTGTCGCCACCTACGGTGACCGTATCGTTGCCTGGGCCAAGAAGTTGCTGAACCGCTACACCTGCTGCTGTGACTGCGAGTGTGATTGCGACGAATGCGACTGCGAAGACGACTGCGAGAACTGCCCGTGCGAATGTGCTTGCGACTGTGCTGACGACTGCGACGAATCCTGCACTTGCTGCGGTGAAGAAGCCGAAGAAGGCGAAGTTGTAGCCGAGCAGACCGATTTTGAAGGCTAATTTCATACAGAAAAATGGACTGTTCATTTGAACAGTCCATTTTATTATTTCTTTTTCCGGGAAAAACCCAAACAAAGAAGCATAAGAATCGGAAACAGAATCGCAGCAAGGATGCCCATCCGCATATTTCCATTCAAACCGTCAGACACAAATCCCACAATGGATGGTCCGGCTGTGCAGCCGATATCCCCCGCCAACGCCAACAGAGCGAACATGGCCGTACCGCCTACCGGGAGGGCAACGGCCGCTTTGCTCAGCGTTCCGGGCCACATAATGCCCACCGAGAAACCGCAGATTCCACATCCCACAAGGCTGACGATTGGCCACGGAGAAAGGGAAATCATCAAAAACGCGGTCACGCACAAAGCCGCACTTCCGATCATGCATTTTTCGCTATCCAGTTTATCGCCGTATTTTCCGTAGATTGCCCGGGCAGTACCCATGAATGCGGCAAATGCAAGCGGTCCAACAAGATCTCCCACTGTTTTGGAAACGCCCAATCCTTGCTCCGCAAAAGCAGATGCCCACTGTGCTACTGCCTGTTCCGCTGCACCGGCACACAGCATCAGCAAAATAAACAGCCATAACTTTTTGCTGGCAAGCAGTTCCCGTCTTGTCATGCTTCTTGCCCCCTCGGGAATCAGGGATGCAATGGGTGCTTTGGAAAACAAGAATCCGTTCGCCAGGGGAACCAATGCCCACATAATGGCCAATATCTGCCAATTTTCAATACCGAACAGTACAAAAAAAGCTGTTGAAAGCAACACCACGCCCACATGTCCCCAGCAATAAAAAGAGTGCATCAAGCTCATGGCCTTTTCTTTATTATCCGTAGGACAACTTTCCATGATGGGGCTTGTGAGCACTTCAATCAATCCCCCACCCATGGCGTAGATGATGACCGCGATGAGCAGGCCCGCAAAGGGCGGCATGATTTCCGGAAGCAATGCCAGAAAAATCAATCCCGATGCGGCCAACAGCTGGGCAGTTACGATGCAAACACGGTAGCCGATCTTATCCACAAAGAACGTGGACAGAAAATCCACACTTAATTGTACAACAAAATTGGCTGTAATCAGCCAGGTGATCTGTGCAATGGGGATATCATAGGTATTTTGAAAGGTGATAAACAGCAGCGGTACATAATTTACAATGATCGCTTGTACCACCGCACTTACAAAGCAAGAAAAAATTGTAGTTTTATATGTGAATCTCATTATATTCCTTCACTGAAAACGTGCCGGAGCAATGCTCCGGCACATTTCATCATTTATCTTACTTTGCAGCCTTGACCAGCTCAGCAGTATCCTGAGCGATCATCAGCTCTTCGTTGGTAGGAATGACCCAAACCTGAACCTTGGAATCGGGGGTGGAGATCAGAGCCTCCTTGCCGCGAACATTGTTCTTCTCGGGATCGATCTTGACACCCATGAAGCCCAGATATTCGCAGATAGCAGCACGGGTGGAGGGGCCGTTCTCACCAACACCAGCGGTGAAGGTCAGCATGTCGATACCGTTCAGCGCGGCAGTGTAGGAGCCGATATACTTGGCGACCTCATAGTAGAACTTCTCCAAAGCCAGAGTGCACTTTTCATTGCCCTCAGCATCGCCAGCTTCCAGATCACGGAAGTCAGAAGATGTCTCGGACAGAGCCAGAACGCCGGACTTCTTGTTCAGCATATTCAGGCAGTCGTCCACACTCATGCCGTACTTGTTGCAGATGAACTGCACCACGCAAGCATCAATATCACCGGAGCGGGTGCCCATAGGCACACCGGCCAGAGGAGACAGACCCATGGAAGTATCCTGACACTGACCGTTCTTCACAGCGGACAGAGAAGAGCCGTTACCCAGGTGGCAGTTGATCATCTTGAATTCCTTGGAGCCGTACAGCTCAGCAGCACGACGGGCAATATACTTGTGGGAAGTACCGTGGAAGCCGTAGCGGCGGATATCGTCATTCTCATAGTACTCGGTGGGAATGGCGTAACGGTAAGCCTTGGGAGGCATGGTCATGTGGAATGCGGTATCAAACACAGCAACCTGGGGTGTGTTGGGCATA
>JAZOBY010000121.1:0-1708 GCA_045596215.1 Faecousia sp. | reverse complement strand
CTTCGGCACCATCCAGATCGACGGCGTGGACGTGACCAACATGCCCCAGCACAAGCGGGCGGCATTTCTGGGCCGGGTGTTCCAGGATCCCATGATGGGCACCGCCCCGGATATGGAGATCGCAGAAAACCTGTCCATCGCCTCCAAGCGGGGCATCCGCCGCCGGTTCGTCCGGGGTGTGAAAAAGGCAGACCGGGAACAGTACCGGGAAATGCTGAAGATTCTGGATTTGGGTCTGGAGGACCGGCTGTCCACCAAGGTAGGCCTCCTCTCCGGCGGCCAGCGGCAGGCAGTGACCTTGCTGATGGCTTCCATGAATAAGCCGAAGCTGTTGCTTCTGGACGAGCACACAGCCGCCCTGGACCCCAAAACCGCCGCCAAGGTACTGGAAATCACCGACAAGATCGTCACGGAAAACCATCTGACCACCCTGATGATCACCCACAATATGAAGGATGCCATCGTCCACGGCAACCGGCTGATCATGATGCACGAAGGCCGCATCGTGGTGGACGTGGAGGGTGAAGAAAAGGCCATGCTGACCGTCGAGAAGCTGCTGGGCCTGTTCTACCGGGCCAGTGGCCGGGAATTTGCCAACGACCGGGCTATTCTCTCCTGAAGAACAAACAAAAACAGCACCCCAACTGAACTGCTCCCCGTCAAGTGGACAGTGAAATAAAATAAAGATTTTTGCACTTCCGGTAGCCGGTCTGGTTACCGGAAGCCACTTTTTAGGATGCACGGCACTGCGGTGCCGTGAGAACCTCAGGAAATGTCAGGACGAGTCGTCCAGTCATTTTCTGAGGTTTTGTTATGCTGCCAGCGGATAGCTGTAATGCTTTTCCATCGGCGTCAGAACGCCCAGATTGCGTTGTACGCGGCGGTTGTTGTAATAGGTGATGTAATCCTCAATCATTTGTACAAGCTCTTCACGGCTCATAAACCGTTTACCATAGTACCGTTCTCGTTTGAGAATACCCCAGAAGCCCTCCATAGGGCCATTATCGATGCACTTAGCCACTCTGGACATGCTCTGCTTCATCTTTGCCTTTTTCAGCTTGTTGTAGAATGTCCGGTTCGTGTATTGGAACCCTCTATCACTGTGGAATAGCGGATGTGCATTGGGGTTGGTAGCAATTGCGGCATCCAGTGTATCAAATACCAACGGATTATCATTCCGGTCTCTAATGATGTAGGACACGATTCTGCGGTCGTACAGATCCAAAATTGCACTGAGATACACTTTATGGACTTCCGGCCCAATGTGATACTTGAACTCTGTCACATCGGTCAGCCACTTCTCGTTAGGCATACTTGCGTGGAACTGCCGGTTCAGCCAGTTCTTTGCTATATGCTGAGGATTGGCGGCTTGCCGGGTGCAGCCGTTGGTTTTATACTTAATAGTAGATTTAATATCCAGACTGCGACAAATGCGAAGCACACGCTTTTCGTTCACATACAGCTTGTGGTCGTGAGCCAGATCATCTTTGATTCGACGGTAGCCTTTATCAGGATTCTCTGTATGTATCTGCTCCATGATTTCCGCAATTTTCTGGTTTTCAAGCTCTCTGGCACACTTTTTGCCACTCAGCCAGCGGTAGTAGGCTGCCCTTGATACGCCAAACAGACCACAGGACAACTCTACCGGATATCCGTATTCTTCCTTGCTTTCTTTAATTGCCAGATAGATATGGGCTTGCCGCACCTG
>JAZOBY010000120.1:0-3926 GCA_045596215.1 Faecousia sp. | reverse complement strand
CGGCATCAAGAAGGTGGATGTGGAGGTAGTGAAGTCCTTCATCACCCGCACCGACGATAAATACCGCCACGCCTACGGCACCACTGTCGAAAGTCACCCTCGCTCCTGCGTCATCGTCGGTACTACCAACAGCGATGGTGGCTTCCTCCGTGATATCACAGGCAACCGTCGCTTCTGGCCAGTGAATGTAACTGGCCACGGCAAGCACTACCCCTGGGAGCTGGAAAATCCCGACCAGATCTGGGCGGAGGCAATTGAATACTACAACCAGGGCGAGGAGCTGTTCCTTAAGGGAGAAGTTGCTGCCGCAGCATACGCCCAGCAGCGTGATGCCATGGAAACCGATGCCCGTGAAGGCATTGTCCAGGAGTATCTGGATCGTCTGCTGCCGGAGGGCTGGGACAAGTATGACCTTTTCCAGCGTCGCAATTTCCTCAATGGCAATGAGTTCGGGGGCCAGTCCGAAGAAGGCACTGTGCTTCGTACCCGTGTCTGTGCTATGGAAATCTGGTGTGAATGCTTCGGCAAGCCCCGCGAAGCTCTGAAGAAAACTGACTCCTACGAGATCGAAGGCATTCTCTTCAAGTTGGGCGGCTGGAAGCGTCACAACGGCAACGCCCAGAGCAAGCTCCGCATTCCCGGCTACGGTCTGCAAAAGACCTATGTCCGCGTTACCGAGCCTGACGGCAAGTAACCACGCAATCGTTACCAACGGTTAACCACCGGGGAGGTCTGTAACACCATCGGCAACACCCCAATCCATACCCAGTAGGGCAGTTTTGTGGTGTGTTGCTGGTGTTACTGATTGCCTACTTAAACATTGTAGGTAAAGAGAAAAAGGGCGCTTGGGCACACATAAACGCCTATACGCGAGAAAAGGCCGGGCATCGCTTGGTAACGAGAACTGGTAACAAGGAGTTTCCATGAGAGAAAAAACTGTAGAAGCAAAACTGGTCAAGGCCGTCAAGTCAATGGGCGGCCTCGCACCAAAGTTCATAAGCCCGGGCTTAGATGGAGTGCCAGATCGTCTGGTACTCCTGCCCGGAGGCAAACTGGCCTTCATTGAGTTGAAGGCTCCCGGCAAAGAGCTGCGGCCTTTGCAAGTAAAGCGAAAAAGGCAGTTAGAAGCACTTGGCTTTTTGGTGTACTGCATTGATAGCCCAGAACAGATTGGAGGGATCATCCATGAAATACAAGCCTCATGATTACCAGGCTTATGCCACCAACTTCATACTGGAGCATCCCATCTCCGCTGTGTTCCTGGATATGGGGCTGGGCAAGAGCGTCATTACGCTGTCCGCCATTTTCGATCTCTGCCTGGATTACTTCTCTGTCCGCAAGGTGCTGGTCATCGCTCCGCTGCGTGTTGCCAGAGACACATGGCCGGCAGAGATTCAGAAATGGGATCACCTTCATGGCCTGTCCTACTCGGTGGCCGTTGGCACCGAAGTAGAACGCAAAGCCGCCCTCCAGCAGCGAGTGTTCCTGTACATCATCAACCGGGAGAATGTCCAATGGCTGGTGGAAGAAAGCGGCCTGCCCTTTGACTACGATATGGTGGTCATCGATGAGCTTTCCTCCTTCAAGTCCTACCAGGCCAAGCGGTTCAGAAGTCTCCTCAAAGTACGGCCTACCGTGAAACGGATGGTTGGCCTCACGGGCACACCTTCCTCCAATGGCCTCACGGACCTTTGGGCACAGTTCCGCTTGCTGGACATGGGCCAGCGGCTGGGACGCTTCATCACACATTACAGAAACAGCTACTTCCAGCCGGACAAGCGAAATTGCCAGGTAGTGTTTTCCTATAAGCCCCTACCCGGAGCCGAGGATGCCATCTATCGCCAGATTTCCGACATCACCATTTCCATGAAGGCCGTTGACCATCTGGCCATGCCGGAATGTGTGATGAACGAAGCGAAAGTGGCCCTTTCTGAAAAAGAGAAAAAGGCCTACGACACTATGAAGGCTGAAATGGTGCTATCTCTGGGCAACGAGGAAATCGACGCTGGAAACGCAGCCGCCCTGGCAAATAAGCTCTCCCAAATGGCCAATGGTGCCGTTTACAGCGAAGACCGCCACTACATTGAACTTCATAACCGCAAGCTGGATGCCCTGGAGGATCTGATCGAAGCTGCCAACGGCAAGCCGGTCCTGGTAGCCTACTGGTTCAAGCACGATCTGGAGCGAATCAAGAAACGCTTCACAGTACGAGAGATTTCCACTTCCAAAGACATCGCTGATTGGAATGCTGGAAAAGTCCCGGTGGCTGTCATCCACCCGGCCTCCGCTGGTCATGGTCTGAACCTCCAAGCTGGCGGTTCTACCATGATCTGGTTCGGCCTTACATGGAGCCTGGAATTGTACCAGCAGGCCAATGCCAGATTGTGGCGGCAAGGCCAGACAGCGGACACCGTGGTCATTCACCACATCATCGCAGCCAATACAATCGACGAGCGGATTATGTCCGCCCTTCGTAAAAAAGAAAAGACACAATCCGCCCTTATCGATGCCGTCAAGGCAAATTTGGAGGTATGAATATGACTGCAAAAGAATATCTCGGCCAGGCCTACCGCCTGGATCAGCGAATCAACAGCAAGCTGGAGCAGGTCTTGTCCCTCCGGGATTTGACCACCAAGGCCACGGCTACCATGAGCGATATGCCCGGTGGTGGCAGCCGCAATGTCTACCGTATGCAGGACATTATCGGAAAAATCATTGATCTGGAAAACGAGATCAACGCCGATATTGACCAGCTGGTAGATCTGAAGCGAGACATTGTCGCCATTATCAAGGCTGTGGAGAATCCCGAATACCAGACACTGCTGGAATTGCGGTATCTGTGCTTCAAGACCTGGGAGCAGATTGCCGTGGACATGGGCTACGAACTTCGGTACCTTCACAAGCTCCATCACCGGGCATTGGGTTCCTGCAATATCGCCAGCGTTGCGTGACAGGACACTAAAAGACATAGAAAGACACCCTTGCCCTGTGATATCATTATAATCGCCAAGAAAATACGGAACGGCCTCATGGGAGCAATCTCATGGGGCTTTTCCTATGCCCAGAAGGAGGTGTTTCCCATGGGATACCGCAAGGTTTCCTATCTGGAGCAGATCTGGTACATCCTCCGCTACAAGTTCCGAACTCGACGCAGGAAGGAGGACAAACGTGCCAAGTAAAGCCAAACGTCCATGTTCTTACCCTAGCTGTCCCAAGCTGACCCATGGAAGGTTCTGTGAGGAACACGCAAAAAAGGAAGCCCAACGCTACGAGAAGTACGACCGTGATCCGGCTGTACGCCGTAGGTACGGCAGAGCATGGAAGCGCATCCGTGACCGTTACGCAGAAGCACACCCACTGTGTGAGCTGTGCAACCAGAACGGAAAGCTGTCACCCACCGAAGAGATCCACCACAAGCAACCTCTCTCTGAAGGAGGTACTCATGCCACAGAGAATTTGACTGCCCTTTGTAAGTCCTGCCACGCAAAACTTCACGCTGAACGCGGCGACCGCTGGCACAACCGATAGGAGGTTTCGCACCAAAATGTATGCGATTCCTCCACCCGGTAGGGGGTGTCAAATCTCTACAGCGAATATCTGGTGCAACGGGCGTGGGGTCACGTGCGCGAAATCGCAAATTCAAAGGGGGTATTTACCCGGCCCCGCCGACAGGAGGTGAAACTGTGGCAAAAGACGGTACCAACCGTGGTGGGACAAGAGACGGTGCGGGTGCAAAAAAGAAGCCCCTGGCCGACAAAATCGCAGAAGGCAATCCCGGCAAGAGAGCGTTGACTATCATTGACTTCGATAACGCAGCCGATTTAGAAGGTCAGCCCATGCCGAAACCCTCTGCGATGCTATCAGCAACCCAAAAGGACGGTAAGTCATTACTTGCAGCAGAAGTGTACGAGAACACCTGGAAATGG
>JAZOBY010000119.1:0-9660 GCA_045596215.1 Faecousia sp. | reverse complement strand
GGTGTAAGCGTGGATGGTGCACATAATGCCGGACTCGATGGGAGCCAGGTCGTTCAGAGCCTTAGCCATGGGAGCCAGGCAGTTGGTGGTGCAGGAAGCAGCAGAGATGATGTTGTCTTCCTTGGTCAGGGTCTCGTGGTTGACGTTGTAAACGATGGTGGGCAGATCGTTGCCTGCGGGAGCAGAGATAACGACCTTCTTAGCGCCGGCGTCGATGTGAGCCTGAGCCTTAGCCTTGGAAGTATAGAAGCCGGTGCATTCCAGAACCACGTCTACGTCCAGCTCGCCCCAGGGCAGCTCGGCAGCGTTTGCCTTAGCGTAGATGGTGATCTTCTTGCCGTCGACAACGATGTTGTCTTCGCCTGCTTCGACAGTGTGAGTACCGAAGGGAGCAGCGTAAGCACCCTGGGTGGAGTCATACTTCAGCAGGTGAGCCAGCATCTTGGGGGAAGTCAGGTCGTTGATAGCGACAACCTCAAAACCCTCGGCACCGAACATCTGACGGAAAGCCAGACGGCCGATACGGCCAAAACCATTGATAGCAACTTTAACGGACATTGGAAATTCCTCCATTCAAAAATTACTGCATTGCAGTATGATATATGATATTGTGGGCTTTTGACCCCATACGACATTATTATACATCAGAAAAATTTGGTTGTAAAGTATTTCTTTTGCACAAATAAGTATATTTTTATCGTTTGAGATTGGACTGATTGACAATTTCTTCCCCCAACAGACCATCCGCATGAAGATCTGTAATCCTGACCCGGGCGATCTCGTTATGCCGTCCGGTGGCCGGAACATATACCTTTATATAATTCGGTGCGTGGCCGGTATCGAAACCGCCTACGCTTTCTTCAAACAGCACTTCCTGTACCGAGCCGATCAAGGCCCGGCGGTAAGCAAGGTTCATCTCATTCGCGATGGCGATGGCCCGATGGCTGCGTTCTTCCTTGGTGGCATTGTTATGCTGACCGGGCATTTTGTCCGCCGGTGTGCCGGGACGGCGGGAATAGGGGAAAATATGCATATCCGCAAAGGCACATTGCTGGATAAAGGTCAGACTTTCCGCAAATTCTTCTTCTGTCTCACCGGGGAAGGCCACGATCATGTCCGTGGTGATGGCACAATCCGGGAAGAATTCCCGCAGAAGCTGCACGCTTTCGGCATACCGGGCGGTGTTGTATTTCCGTTTCATCCGCTCCAGTACCGAGTCACAGCCGGACTGCATGGAAAGGTGGAACTGGGGACACAGATTGGGGTATTTTGCCATTGTTTCGCAAAATTCCCGGGTTACCACACGGGGTTCCAGGCTGCCCAGGCGGATACGCAGTTCGGGTACGGCAGCACAGACGGCAGCAAGCATGGTGCTCATGGGCGGCTTGCCGGGCAGATCCGTACCCCAGCCGGCAATTTCAATGCCGGTGACCACGATCTCCTTATAGCCTCTTTCTGCCAGCTCCTTGGCCTGGCTGACTGCCAACTCCAAAGGTGCGGAGCGTACCGGCCCACGGGTGTAGGGGATGATGCAGTAGGAGCAGAAATTCACGCAGCCGTCCTGCACTTTTAGCATGGCCCGGGTGCGGCCGTCCAGTCCGCCGGCGGGGAGAATTTCAAATTCCCGGCGACGCAGAGCATTGTCCAGAGATTCCAAGGCTTCCCCCTGGGGATGTTGCATAGCGCAGCGGTCAAAATCTAAATACTTGCCGGTGGCAAGTATACCATAATAGCCAGCTGGCTGCCCGTCAGGGCAGACTGATGAGGGGTTATCTCTTTCTTGCCCCTCATCCGCCTCACATTCGTTCGGCACCTTCTCCCCAAGGAGAAGGTTTTGTGTTGCCCGGATCATCAACTCCACAAATTCTTCCCGTCCGCCACTTCCGCCCAGCACATCCACCCCAAGGGCACGGACAGAGGGTGCATCGTGCTGGGTGTAGCAGCCACACACGCCGATGACTGCATTGGGATTCTCTTTCCGGCAACGGCGGATCACAGCCCGGTTCTTTTTATCCGCAACCGCGGTGACCGAGCAGGTGTTGATGATATAACCATCACATTTTTTGTCGAAAGAGACGATTTCGTGGCCTTTGGATGCAAAAATTTGCTCCATAGCCTGGGTCTCATATTGATTTGTTTTGCATCCAAGTGTGTAAAAACCAAATTTCATTTGTCAAATCCACCAAATTCTGCCGATATTTTTTGCAAATATCCACCAAAAATGCGGATTGCAAAAAATCAAAGGTTTTGATATAATCTACGCCGGTGAGGGTAGCTTTCGCTGCACTCCATTATACACGATAATTTTCACTTTGTACAGCAGGAGCGACCCAGATGCAGAATTTTCATATTACCCTTCGTTCATTTCAGGAAGTGCAGGAGTTTATTTCCCTTGCCACCGTTCAGCCTTTCGCGGTTCTGGTAGGCAACGAGGTCCAGCAGGTCAACGGCAAGAGCTTCATCGGCATGGTAAGCCTGGACTATACCCGGCCTTTGCTGGTGCAGGCGGATTGCGACAGCAGTACCTGGCAAAACTTCCGCAACCTGGCCAATAAATTTCTCGCAGAATAATGTTTTTTGCGTTCCGGGAATACCTGGGGCGTTTAGGAAAGCAAGCCCGCGGCATAGCCGCGGGCTCTTTTTTACTTCTCTAAGGCCATGACTTTGTCAATTCTCCGCTGGTGCCGGGCTTCACCGGAAAAGGCGGTGCCCAACCAGGTATCCATAATCTCAACGGCCAGTTTTTCATCCACTACGTGTGCACCCATAGCCATCACGTTGGTGTCGTTGTGCTCCCGGGTCATCCGGGCACTTTTTACATCCGACAACAGAGCACAGCGGATGCCCTTTACCTTATTGGCGGTGATGGAAACACCGATGCCGGTGGTGCAAAGGACGATGCCCTTGTCACACTTGCCGTCGGCCACAGCCTGGGCGGCAGGAGCGGCAAAATCCGGATAGTCACAGGAATCCAGCGTGTCTGTGCCGAAATTCACAACCTCGTGACCCTGCTCTTTCAGATGCACCATCAGGGTGTTTTTCAGTGCCAATGCACCGTGGTCGCAAGCGATTGCAATTTTCATAGTATTCCTCCTATATCACATAGCCACCGTTGACGGCAAGTACCTGTCCGGTGACAAATTCTGCGTTTGCAAGGTATTCCATGGCTTTCGCCACGTCCATAGGCGTGCCGTTACGTCCCACGGGGGTTTCGGATGCCATTTCTTCCAGAATTTCCGGTTCTACGGTGGCACACATATCCGTCAAAATCACACCGGGTGCCACGCAGTTGACCCGGATGCCGCTGGGGCCCAGCTCCTTGGCAAGAGCCTGGGTCAGGGCGATCACCGCACCCTTGGTGGCGGAGTAGGCCGCCTCGCAGGATGCCCCGCTCTGTCCCCACATGGAAGACACGGTGACGATGGATCCGGCGTGCTTTTTCAAAAACGCAGGCATGGCGGCATTGACGCAGTTGTAGATGCCTTTGACATTTACAGCAAAAATTCGATCCCAACTTTCCTCCGCCAGACTGCTCATGAGTCCTGAGTAGCAAATGCCGGCGTTGCAGATGAGAATGTCCACATCACCGATGGATGCAAAGGCTTTTTTTACGGCTTCGTTGTCAGCCACATCACAACAGATGGCAGTCGCACCGGTCTTTTTCGCCACAGCCCGTGCAGCATCGTGGTTCTTTTCATAGAGGAAATATACCCGATTCCCCTGGCCGGCAAACAGCTCTACCGCCGCCGCGCCGATACCCCGGGATCCTCCCGTGATGACAACATGTTTCATAGCACACATCCTGTAAGCCCTGAGGGCATTTTCTTCATTGTACCATTTTTTACGGAAAAGGCAAGAGAAAAAACCGGAGTCACCTGACTCCGGTTTGGAAATTATCTTCTGCGGCTTTTTGTGCGATGCTCCGCACGGATGCCGGAGATTTTGCTGTCCGACTCAGACATGAACGCTTTGAGCTTTTCCTCAAACAACTGGTCAGCCGTTTTCGGAGCCGGGGGCGGCGTGGGTGCGGCAGCCCGGGCGGGCCGATGGGCGGGTGCACCACTGCGGGGAGCGGGATTTTCCCGCTGGGGCTTTGCCTCCAACCGCTTGATGGACAGGTTCACCTTTCCGTTTTCTGTACCGATGACCACAACCTTCACGTCCTGTCCCTCTGTCAGATGCTGACGAATGTCACTGACATAGGAATTGGCCACTTCGGAAATATGTACCATGCCGGTCTTACCTTCCGGCAGGGCCACAAAAGCACCGAAATTTGTGATCGTTTTCACTTTACCCTCTAAAATTGCACCGACGGTTAACTCCATAGTTTGTTTTGCTTCCTCCAAAATCAGTTTTCCGGTTGAATAATAATGGTATCCGGGTCTGCCATGTCCAGCTCATCCTGGGCGATATCCTTTATACCTTCCAGGGTGCCCAGATTTTCGATTTTTTCTTCCAGTTGTTTTTTCTCCTGCTCCAACTGTTGTGCCTTCGCTCTCCATGCCTCGGCCTTTGCCCGGGCATCCAGGGTGGCGGAGTGGAGCACCAGAATGGTGACGACGGACAGCAAGACAGCTGTGCAGACGGCGATCTTCGTCGTCCGGGAACTGCGTTTGACTACCAGCTTGAATTGGCGTGCCATTTTGCGGATGTCCATGGTCTGCTCCTCCTGTTTGCACATTTTTTCTCATCTTAATTGTACTCATTTTTTTCAGATATGCAAATAGTTTTTTTGAAAATAAGGCTATTTTTCTGAAAAATTTTCGCAACATACGGAAAAAAACCCATACAGGAGTCCAAAACCACGCCCAAACCGGGCGTAAAAGCCGCCCAAGGGTACATTCAAACAGAAATCCTCCCAGAAAAAGGCTGGATAAATACCCCAGTCCCAGATCCCCCCGGCAGACAGCAAAGCTGAAATAGACCCACACGGGAAAGACGCCCAGCAAAAAGAGAAAATCAGCCAGTGTCTGTTTTTTGCGACCCAGTGGCCGCAAAAAACCGTACAGCACGCCCAAAAGTGCACCCAGAGCCAAGCCCCACAAAAATCGCCCGGCGGCGATGGTGGGAGCGGTCATCCCAACAGCCGGCGAAACCAGCCGCCGGGGCTACGGGTCTGTTCGTAGTGCAATGCCGCCACGCTGCCTTCCACAACCACCTGTCCGCCATCCAGGGAGAGGGTTTTCAGCTGCAGCTCCTGCCCCTGGATCACCAATGTGCCCAATTCGGTGCGAAGCACCACGGCAGTATCATCAAAACTCACTACTTCCGATACCCCTGTCATGGAAAGCTGCCGCCGCTCATTCAGCGTCAGACGGTGGGGCATCTGCATTTGATTCTCCCCCATAATCGATCACCTCACACTAACCTATGCACCGGAGCCGGAGATATGCCCGGAATTGACACCAACAGAAAAATGGGGTACAATAAATCCGGATTTCTTTTAAATTTTGAGGTAAATTCAATGAACGGAATTGTAATTGTGGACAAGCCCCAGGACTGGACCAGTCAGGATGTAACGGCTCGTCTCCGTCGGGTTTTCAATACCCGTCGCATTGGCCACGGCGGTACGCTGGATCCCATGGCCACCGGCGTGTTGCCGGTTTTCGTGGGCCGTGCTACCCGTGGCGTGGAATTTTTTGAACACGCGGAGAAAATCTATGAGGCCACATTGCGTCTTGGGGTCACGACTGACACCGAGGATATTACGGGCACGGTCTTGGAAAAACGGGAAGTTTCCCTTTCTGAGCAGGAGTTTTTGGGCGTCCTTCCAAAATTCCGGGGAAAAATCCAACAAATTCCGCCCATGTACTCTGCCATCAAGGTGGACGGAAAGAAGCTCTACGACCTGGCAAGACAGGGCAAAGAAGTGGAGCGTAAGCCCCGGGAAATTGAGATTTTTGAGCTGACTTGTCTGGAATTTTCCGGGGAAACGGCTCGCTTGCGGATCCATTGCTCCAAGGGCACCTATATCCGCACCCTGTGCAAGGATATTGGTGCGGCGCTGGGCTGCGGCGGCTGTATGGAAGAGCTGCGTCGGGTTCAGGCCGGGGAATATACCATCAAGGAAGCCGTTCCGTTGGCAGAGCTTTTAGAAATGGAAGAACCGGAAAAGCATTTGCACCCGGTGGACAGCATGTTCCGCAACCATCCGGCGGTGACGCTGACCGCCAAGCAAGAGACCCGCTGCCGCAACGGCAATGCCTTTTCTATCGCAATGGACGACGGTACGTACCGGGTCTACGGCCAAAACGGTGATTTTCTTGCCCTCAGCCGGGTAAATTCCGGTATTATGTCAACTATAAAAAGCTTTTTTGAGGTTTAATGCCTTCCCTCGGGGGAAGGCATTTAGGAGAGCCATGAAACAGAAAAAAATATTCGCCCTGGGTTTTTTTGACGGGGTACACAAAGGACATCAGATGGTCCTGGACCTGTGTCTGCATCTGGCGGAGGAGGCCGGTGTGGACACTGCGGCCATCACCTTTGACAGGCATCCCCAAAGCTTGTTTACCCCCACGCCCCCGGCACTGTTGAACACAACAAAAGATCGCCGCTGGCTCATACAGGAATGGGCCGGGATCGACCATCTGTTGATCCTACCAGTAAACGAACGGGTAATGACCATGCCCTGGCAGGATTTTCTGGAAGCGTTGCTGCAAGAAGGTGCGGCAGGCTTCGTCTGCGGATACGATTTCCGTTTCGGCAAAAACGGAGAGGGCAACGGGGAAAAAATGGCCGCGTTCGCAGAAGAACGGGGCCTTCCATGGTACATTGTGGATGAGCAGACCATGGACGGAGAGAAAATCTCCTCCACCCGGATCCGTGCCCTCATCGAAAAGGGCGATATGGAAGGTGCAAAGAAGCTGCTGGGCCATTTTCACATGTTCACGGGGAAGGTGGTCCATGGGCGTGGTTTGGGGCACACCATCGGCATTCCCACCGCCAATCTGCAATTACCGGAGGAATTGGTCTGCCCTGCTTTTGGTGTCTACGCGTGCAGGGCATGTGTGGACGGCAACTACTATACTGCGGTGACAAACATCGGCACACGACCCACCGTGGGCGGACAAAATGTGACCGTGGAGCCCTGGTTGCTGGATTTTGAAGGCGACCTGTACGGCAAGGAAGTGCGGCTGGAATTCCACAAATTCCTCCGCCCGGAGCAAAAGTTTGAAAATTTGGAAGAATTAAAAGCCCAAATTCAAAAGGATGCGGAGGAAGCCCGCAGGGTTGTTGCATAAAAATTTTGTATTTTTTGAAAATTTCCCTTTACTTTTGGGAAAACTTATGATAAGATAGCCGAGCTGGCTATGGCCAGACGATATTTCTATGCCCGTTGCTCAGTTCTGGGACGACACCGACCCTTTACTTGGCACGAGGTAAATTCAAAAAAGGTGGTAAAAACTATGATTCTCAAAGAGAAGAAGACCCAGGTTATCCTGGAAAACGCAACTCACGAAGGCGACACCGGTTCTCCCGAAGTTCAGGTCGCAATTCTGACCGCTCGTATCAACGAGCTGACCGATCACCTGCGTGTACACAAGCACGACAACCACTCCCGTCGTGGTCTGCTGATGATGGTTGGTAAGCGCCGCAACCTGCTGGACTATCTGGCAAAGAAGGACATCAACCGTTACCGTGCACTGATCGCCAAGCTGGGTATCCGTAAGTAAGAATTGGGAAAGGGCGACGGATACCGTCGCCCTTTTTTCTCAAAAAGCAAACGGGAGAGCATTTAGCAGTTGAAAGTGGTTACGGTCACTTCCGCAGAAACGATACCGGGCGGCGTAGGGCAAAAACGATTTCCTGCGCAGTTGGTGCGAATTGTCTGCGGCGACTCGCCGCCAGTTTCAAGTGCTAAACCTCCCGAATAACACACAAAAATACAGGAGGTAAACAAATGATTACTCGCAAACAGTATCCCAATCACCGCATTTTCGAGACCGAAATCGGTGGCCGCACCTTTACCGTAGAAACCGGTAAGGTCGCAGAACTTGCAAACGCAGAATGCATCTGCCGCTACGGCGACACCGTGGTTCTGACCACCTGCACCTGCAACCCCATCCCCAAGGCTGGCATCGACTACTTCCCTCTGACCATCGAGTTCGAGGAAAGAATGTACGCTGTGGGCCGTATTCCTGGCTCTTTCAACCGTCGTGAGGGCAAGCCCTCCGAGCGCGGCATTCTGAACAGCCGTATCATCGACCGTCCCATGCGTCCCCTCTTTGACGAGGAGCTGCGTAACGACACCGTGGTCACCTGCACCGTCATGGCTGTGGACAACGATTGCCCTGTGGAGATCGTTGCTTCCCTGGGTGCTTCCATCGCTATCGCTTCTTCCGATGTGCCCTGGAACGGACCGGTTGCTACTACCAATGTGGCTTACCTGAACGGTCAGTATATCGTCAACCCCTCCGCCGAGGAGCGTGAGGCTTGCGAGTGTTTTGTCTGCATCGCTTCCACCTTCGAGAAGGTGGTCATGATCGAGACCGAGGCCAACGAAGCTCCCGAAGCAATCGTTTACGAGTGCATCCGTGTTGCGCACGAGACCAACATGGAGATCGTCAAGTTCATCAACGGCATCGTTGCTGAGATCGGCAAGCCCAAGTTCACCTTCGAGAAGGCCGCTGTCAACCACGACCTGCTGGACGACCTGATCGCCTACGGCCTGCCCCAGATCGAGCACGCTCTGGACACCGATGACAAGAACATCCGTGAGGAGCGGCTGACTGCCGCACGTATCGACTTCAAGAACCAGTTCGTGGAGAAGTACGGCGAGGAAGAGTTCGAGATGCACATCGAGGTCTGCCTGTACAAAATGCAGAAGAAGGTCGTTAAGAAGTGGCTGCTGGAAGGCAAACGTGTTGACGGCCGTGGTATGGACGATATCCGTCCTCTGGATGCCGAAGTCGGCGTTCTGCCCAGAGTACACGGCTCCGGCCTGTTCTCCCGTGGTCAGACTCAGGTTCTGTCCATCTGTACTCTGAACACCCTGTCCGCTGCTCAGAAGCTGGACACTATCTACCCCGAGGAAAACAAGCGTTATATCCACCACTACAACTTCCCCTCTTTCTCCACCGGTGAGGCTCGTGCAGCCCGTTCCACCAGCCGTCGTGAGATCGGTCACGGTGCTCTGGCTGAGAAGGCTCTGCTGCCCGTGATCCCCTCTGTCGAGGAGTTCCCCTACTCCATCCGTGTGGTTTCTGAGGTTCTTTCTTCCAACGGTTCCACCTCTCAGGGTTCCATCTGTGGTTCTACCCTGGCTCTGATGGACGCCGGCGTACCCATCAAGCGGCCTGTTGCCGGTATTTCCTGTGGCCTGATCTCCGACCAGGAGACCGGCGAATGGAGAACCTTTACCGACATTCAGGGTGTTGAGGACTTCCACGGTGAAATGGACTTCAAGGTTGCCGGTACTACCGAAGGCGTTACCGCCATCCAGATGGACCTGAAGAACAAGGGCCTGACTATGGAAATCATCGCAGATGCTCTGGAGCGTTGCCGTGTTGCCCGTTTGGAGATCCTGAGCGAGGTCATGTTGAAGGCCATTCCCGAGCCTCGCGCTGAGGTTTCTGAGTTCGCTCCCAAGATGATCAGCATGACCATTCCCGTGGACAAGATCCGCGAAGTTATCGGCTCCGGCGGCAAGACCATTCAGAA
>JAZOBY010000118.1:0-19481 GCA_045596215.1 Faecousia sp. | reverse complement strand
GCGGTACATCAATTCCACAGTTAACTGTGCCTATGCTAAAAAAATACAACTTTCCGCTTCCGTCAAAGGAGGAACAGCAGAAGGTCGTATCAGCATTGGATAAAGTTAATGAACTGATCTCCCTGCGGAAAGAGCAGCTTGTTAAGCTGGATCAGCTTGTCAAATCCCGATTTATCGAACTGTTTGGTGACCCAATTAGAAATACACAGAATCGACCTACAACGGATTTTATCAATGTAGTAAAGATGCAAAGAGGTTTTGATTTACCTGTGCAAGATAGACAGCAAGGTGGGGGTATACCAGTCTTTGGTTCAAACGGTGCCCTTGACTGCCATAATGTTGCTAGAGTACAAGGTGGAGGAGTTATTACTGGTCGTTCTGGAACCATTGGTAAAGTGTATTATACAGAGGGAGATTATTGGCCGCTAAATACTTCCTTGTTTTCTGTTGATACGCATGGAAACAATATTATTTATTTGGCTTATCTTCTTCAAATGTATGATTTGTCACGGTTTACAGAAGGCACAGGAGTGCCAACTCTAAATAGAAACAAGTTCCACGATAAGCCTATTATTGATGTTCCATTGAATGAGCAAGAACAGTTTGCTGTGTTTGTGAAACAAACCGACAAATCAAAATTGACAATCCAGCAAAGCCTTGCTAAACTGGAATTGCTAAAAAAATCCCTAATGCAGGAATACTTTGGGTGAGGTGAGTTATATGGCAAAAAAAGAGAAAGAAAAGAAGCCAAAGGAAATCATTTTCAGTGAAGAAACAGACAGCACAATCAACGGGTACGCGATCGGCCTCTCTTTCACAGGTATAGGCGTGTTTCTTTTGTTAAAACCAGACTATTTTGCGATCCCTATTATTTCGTACATAGTGGGCGCAGTAATTGGTGTGATTGGCGTGTTGGGAACAGGTGTGGAGTTATCCAAGCACTCAAAAGTAAGAGGCCTGGACAATTTAGTTTTAGGCATGCTCTTTTTGGGCGGTTGGTTGTTAGGATATACTATGGTCCATTCGATATGGCTGAATATATTAATTTTTGTGTTACTAGTGCTTGGTTGTTATGCGGTTTGTCGTGGCCTAATTCAAGGTGTGGTTTCAATTGCGAGAAATATTCGAGATAACCAAAAAGAAAAGAATGAGAGTAAAGGGAAGGTCATTGGCAGTGCTCTAACACAGACTGTTCTCTTTTTAACGCAGTTGTGCGGCTTACTGCTGGCAATTATCAATGTTTTGAAGGCAATTCCCCAAACAAGATAGTGTTTGTCTGGTAGTAGCAATAACCATTAGTTGATAAATGGGAGTGATCTATATGTCCAACTTCAAATTCCTACTTTCCGATCCGGGGTTTGCGTCCTTTGCGGATGTGGCCATTGCGGCGGAGAAGATCTTACATATTGACCCGGCGGCAAGCATCCTCAATTGTCGGCGGTCGATGGAGTTTGCCGTGAAGTGGATGTACTCCGTGGACAAGGAACTGGAAATGCCCTATCAGGACAACTTGCAGAGCCTTATGACCCGGGAAGAATTTCGCTCCATTGTGGGACAGGACATCTACACCCGTATGGACTATATCCGTATCAAGGGCAACCATGCCGCCCACAGCACCGGGCATAAGATAACCGATGAACAGGCAATGCTGTGCCTTGAAAATCTGCACATCTTCCTGGATTTCGTGGCCTACTGCTATGCGGACGAGTATGAGGAAACCAAGTTTGATGCTGCATTGGTTCCTACCGGGGAGATTGCCACGGCTCCTGTGGAGCCTCGCAATGACGTGGAAGATGTCGACCTGGCTGCGCTGATCGAGGAGAACAAGAAGCTGAAAGAGCAGCTTACTGCCCGCCGGACCGAGCAGCAGCAGACCTACGTGCCCAAGCCGTTGGATATCTCTGAGTACGAAACTCGGAAGTTCTACATCGATGCGATGCTGGAAGATGCCGGCTGGACAGAGGGCAAGGACTGGATCAACGAAGTTGAGCTGCCCGGTATGCCCAACAAGAGCGAGGTTGGCTTTGCAGACTATGTCCTCTACGACGATGCCCACAAGCCTTTGGCTGTTATCGAAGCCAAACGCACCTGTGTGGATGTTTCCAAGGGCCGTCAGCAGGCTGAGCTGTATGCGGACATTCTGGAAAGAAAGTACAAACGCCGCCCTGCTATCTTCCTGACCAATGGCTTTGACACGCACATCATCGACGGACAGTACCCGGAACGGAAGTGCGCTACTATCTACTCCAAGCGGGATTTGGAGAAAATGTTCAATCTGCGCACCATGCGGGCATCCCTCAAAAATGTGATGGTGAAGAGGAATATTGCAGGCCGTTACTATCAGGAAGGTGCTATCAAGGCTGTCTGTGATGCTTTTGATAAGAAGAACCGTCGTAAAGCATTGCTGGTCATGGCTACTGGCTCTGGCAAGACCAGAACCGTCATTGCCCTATGCGATGTGCTGTTGCAGCATGGCTGGGTGAAGAACATTCTATTCCTGGCTGACCGTAACTCGCTGGTCACCCAGGCAAAGCGCAGCTTTGTGAATCTACTGCCGGATCTGTCCTGTACCAATCTGTGTGAGGAAAAGGACAACTACACCGCCCACTGCGTGTTCTCCACCTATCAAACCATGATGAACTGCATCGACAATGTGAAGGACGAGCATGGCAAGCTCTTCACCTGCGGTCATTTTGATCTGGTGATCTGCGACGAAGCCCACCGGTCAATTTACAACAAGTACCGGGATATCTTTAACTATTTCGACGCACCGCTGGTCGGCCTGACCGCCACCCCCAAGGACGAGATTGATAAGAATACCTATGAGGTCTTTGAGCTGGAAAACGGTGTGCCTACTTATGGTTATGAACTGGCACAAGCTGTTAAGGATGGTTATTTAGTAGACTTTATGTCTGTGGAAACCAAATTAAAGTTCATCGAGCAAGGCATCTCTTATGATGAACTTTCGGATGAAGACCGGGAAGCCTACGAAGCTACTTTTGAGGACGAAAACGGCGAACTGCCGGAGAAAATCGTTTCTTCTGCACTGAATGAGTGGGTTTTCAATGAAGATACTATTCGGCAGGTATTGCACATTTTGATGATAGAAGGCATCAAGATTGACTACGGTCAGAAGCTGGGCAAGACCATTATCTTTGCCAAGAATCACAGCCATGCAGAAAAGATCTACGAGGTGTTCAACAAGGAATATCCCCACCTACCCGGTTTTGCAAAAGTCATCGATAACAAGATCAATTATGCCCAAAGTCTTATTGACGAGTTCTCAGACCCCAAGAAGCTGCCGCAGATTGCCATTTCCGTAGATATGCTGGATACCGGTATTGATGTGCCGGAGTGTTTGAACCTGGTCTTCTTCAAGAAGGTCATGAGTAAGGCGAAGTTCTGGCAGATGATAGGTCGCGGCACTCGTCTGTGTCCCGGCTTGCAAGACGGAGAAGATAAGGATAAATTCTATATTTTCGACTTCTGCGGAAACTTTGAATTTTTCCGTATGAATAGCGGCAAACCTACTGCCATTCAGTTTGCTCTGCAAGGCGCTATTTTCAGTTTAAAAGCACAGATTGCTTTCAAGCTGCAGGATATTGCTTACCAAACACCGGATCTAATCGCATTCAGAAAGACCTTGGTTGACGATATGGTTCGCAAGGTGCAAGAGCTGAATAAGGAAAACTTTGCGGTTCGGCAGCATTTGAAGTTTGTAGAACTGTATTCTAACCAAGATAATTATACCGCACTGACCTATGAGAACACTTTACAGATGCGGGATGAATTGGCACCGCTTATTACACCGGATGCGGATGATGCCAAGGCTGTGCGGTTCGATGCGTTGATGTACGGTATTGAACTGGCTTATCTCATGGGCAAAAAATATGCCAAGGCGAGGTCTGATCTGCTTAAAAAGGTCAGCGGAATTGCTTCTGTTGCCAATATTCCGGAGATTATGGTACAGAGCGAACTTATCAATAAGATCCTGCATACCAGCTATTTAGAAGATGCTGGCATCAACGAGTTTGAGCATATCCGTGAGAATTTGCGTGATTTGATCAAATATATTCCCACCGGAAGAATGACTTACATTACGAACTTCGCTGACGAGCTGCTCTCCATAGAGTGGAATGAGTCGGAGTTGGAAAATGACGATCTGAAGAACTACAAGATGAAAGCGGAGTTCTTCATCCGTCAGAATCAAGATAATGCTGTTATTGCCAAATTGAAGACCAATCAGCCGCTAACAAGTGCAGATTTGAAGGAACTGGAAAGCATTTTGTGGAGTAAGGTCGGCACCAAGCAGGACTACGAAAACGAGTATGGCAGCAAGCCGCTGGGCGAGTTTGTCCGTGAAATCGTGGGTCTCGATATGAACGCTGCCAAGGAAGCCTTTGCCGAATTCCTAAATGACACATCGCTGGACAGCAATCAGATCTACTTCGTGAACCAAATCGTTGAATACATTGTCCACAACGGGCTGATGAAAGATCTGTCCGTGTTACAAGATGCTCCGTTTACAGATAACGGAAGCATCGTAGAGGTGTTCACTGACCTGTCAGTTTGGATGGATATCAAACGTATTATTGACAGCATCAATGCCAACGCAATTGCCGCATAAGCACAGTTAAGCCTCTGCTTCATCGCGAAGCAGAGGTTTTTGTTGTATAAAAATGCACGTCCGGCAGTTATGCCGGACGTGCTGTGATAGATTGTGTTACGCTAATTTTTAAGAAATTTCCGTTGAAAGCTTACTTCGCGTTCTTCTCATTTTCTTTTTTCTTAAACACAAACCAGAAGATTGCGAAACCACCGCCTGCACCCACAAGAATCACAAGCAGAATCCACAACCAAGTCAGATTATTGCCATCCTTGTCACCACCAGACTGGCCGGGATTATCGGTACCGGGATTGTCTGTACCGGGGGTAGTACCAGGTTCGGTATTTCCAGAACCTATCTGACCATTACAGATGTCACATTTTCCATCTCCATCCGTATCGGTATGTGCTCCCTTGTCCAGGATTTCGCCGCAACCGCAAACCTGCCAATGGCTTTCGCCATCGGTTTGGTAGCCGGACAGAGGCTTGTGGACATGGTTCTTTGCTTTTGTAATCACATATCCGCAGTCTATGCAGACCTCGTCTTTTTCGTCAGTTGCAGGACCGCTTGAACGGTGAGGTGCAAACGCTCCCGTGTGTTGGCAATTCTCCGTCAGGCATGTACGTGCGTGACTGTTTGCCGTGACAAAGACCCAAGAATCCGTTGCCAGGTTATGTTCTGCAAGATTACCGTAAAGCGTACCGCAATCGGCACACTTTGCCTTTTCAAGGCAGGTGGCCGTTCCGCCACTGTGCTTGGCCTTGGAGCCGGCAATCTCCTCATGGCAAACGGTACAAATCTTGAAATGGTGGGTGGAATTGGATTTCAGCTCCGATTCCTTATGCCCGGTTGCCGCCACATTGCCCCAGGCGGACAGCTCGGTGATCTGTTTGGTCGCGGCGGCATCCTCGTAGTATTTATTGCAGGATGTGCAATGATAGTAGGTATTTTTCCCTGACGTGGTACAGGTGGGAGTTACCTTGTTTACTCTGGTCATGGCGTGAACATGCTTCAATGCCTCAAAGGTGTAGGAAATACCGACAAACTCGCCATAGGTCACATATTCCACGACAGCCTCTCGACCGTTGATAGTTGCCATCATTGCTTCTTCTTCAATAAATTCATAGTCTGCCTTCACCCGGAAGTGAATGGTAACCTTGTAGACATTTCCTTCCTTAAACTCCTGATTGACGCCCCCGGGAACAAAACGCTTGTTGTTGGTGACATCAAACCACTCCACACCGTTTTTCTTATAAGCACTTACGCCATCGCTGTAATAGCACTTTCCGTCAAATTTGGTATAATCGGGCTTTTGACCGATAACGGGAATATCGATGTTGAAGGTTAAGCTACGGATCACGGGAGAATCGCTACCCCAGGAGTACCCACAGTCGTCACAGGTCAGATCGCGGTTACCATCCACGTGACGGCTGGTTTCCTGAGCACCGCAACCAGCTACCACGCAGGTATGTCGATGGTACAAATCGTTGATCTTGCCCCATTTACTCCAAGCGTGATCAGCCTTTGCCACATTGTAACCATACTTTACTGTCTGCTTACAAGCACCGCAATACCAGTCACCGGTATAGCCCTTCTGCTGGCAGGTTGCCTTTTTCTCATTGATGAGCTTCAGATTTGTATGCTGCGGTGCCAAAATCTCGCCCTCTTTGAGCAAAACGCCGCATTCGCAGTAAACATCACCGCTGTAACCGAATTTGGTGCAGGTAACGGCAACGGCATTCTTGGTAACCGTCTTTTTACCGTGGACCTTGGCGGTGGACTTACCCCGGACCGTTCTGTCGCAGTGGTCGCAGCGGTAGGTGCCTTCGTAGCCACGGGTCTCGCAGGTTCCTGCCTTGGAGGTACCGGGAATCAGAGTGAGTTTACCTTCGTGTTTGCCACAGCTTTCGATAACCTCACCGTAGGAGAGGACTCCCTCACAGCCGGCACACACAGTATCGCCGGTGTAACCGTCGTAGGTACAAATCGCCTCCGATGCATTGATAATGCGTGTACCGCTATTATGCTTACAGACTTCCACAATGGGGGTGAAGGTCAAAATACCGCCGCCAGTGCGTCCTGTAAAGTCGGGGATGGTAACACTCCATTTCAGCTCATTGCCGATTTTTTTAAAGGAGAAATCCTTTGTCACATCCATATCCACCGTGGAGCCGGAGGAACCCCGGTCGCAGTGGTAAGTGACCTTCCATTTTGTTACTGTGGGATACTGCATCTGCAGATGCTCTCTCTTGGAATATTCAGACGGGGCAAAGCCGATTATGACCTTCGTTCCGTTAACGACGATATCGCAACTAGAATAGCCGTTTTCCACATATACAAGGTCGGTGCTTTGGGTCCACTTGGCATCCACCATCTTGTCCTGGCTGGCATTGTAGGTCTGCAGCTTCTTACTGGAACTGTAACCGCAGATCTGGCACTCCTGATAGGCAATGCCCTCCTTGTTGGCATTGCTGTAGGGCGTGCCGTGGTTCTGCCAACCCATATTATCGTGGGCCTCCACCGTGGTCTTGTTGCAGCCGGGCCAGAGGCACTTTAAACGGTGCTGGTTGCCATTTTTATAGGAGGTGTCGATCTGGCATTCATAGGTCTCGGGATCGTAGAAATAGTGAATATGGTCTTCAATATAGTTCTTGAAGCCGCAGACAGTGCAGGTGCGCTCAACCCACTGGATACCGTTATAGTAATCCTTCACCAGACGAGTCTGCTTGCTGTAGGAATGGGCAACCAGCTTGTCCGCATCGCAGCCTTCGCCCACACAGTCCAAGTAATGGCCTTCCGATGCATAGATGCCGATGTTATCCGCCTTGTTGGCCTGCTGAATGGTGCCAATCAGCGCACCCTTTTGGACAATCGGCTTTCTGTACACATGCTGCACCTTCATATAAGCAGTGTTGGTGGTCACCTGATTGCCATACGCATCGGTGATCACGCATTTGTAGGCGTAATCATAGAGACAGCCCTCCGACGACACCGAAACGGTAAGGGTGTTGGTCTTCGCACCGGAAATGAGGGTGGTTTCATTGGGATCATCCTTCAACGCAATCCATTTACCGGTGTCGTAAGTAACATACCACTGGTATTTCAGTGCAGAGGTTCCCTTTGCCGCAACAGTGAAGGTGCGAAGATTATTGGCCGGCCACAGAGGATCCTCTTCGGTAGCGATCTCCGTATCAGAAACCTTCGCCACTACACTATGGGGCTGCTTCAGAATCAGAATCTTTTTCTGACTGTCGAAATTACAGACGGTGCACACGCCATAATTGTTGTAAACATGGGCAGCCTTGTTGGTAATATGGCTGCTTTCCTCACAGAAACGGCACGCACGCCAATGGTGGGTCTCGCTGATCTCCCAGGAATTCTGAGGCGTTGCCGAATGGGAGCCGTCGGCATTCATATGAGCAGATGCAATATGCGCATCGATATCGCTGTCACTGATGCAGCGATCAAGACATTCGCAGCCCTCGGCTTCCAGGCGGATCTCACAGCAGTTTTCGCACAGCAAAAGACCTGCAAACTCACAGTCTGCGCAAATATCACTATTGTGGAAACATTCGCCGCAGTCCTCACAGAAATGGAAATCGTAATCGCCGTCCTCTACACAGACGGGAGGCGTTTCGGAGCAGTCGGAATTGTCTTCACAGCAATCCAAACACAGATTGCAAAGGTCGCACATCTCAACCTCGCAGTATGCGTTACCGCAGTCAGGGCAAAGATGCTCATACCAGTCAGGGCTTTCCACGCAGTATTCACGGCAGCTACAGCCTTCGCTTTCAGCGTTATCCTGGCAGCAGAAAACGCACAGACCGCAATCATCGCACAACTCGATGCCGTCCTCGTACAGGCACTCATCACACTGCTCACAGATAATGCAGCACTCCTCGCAGTGCTTAAAACCAAACTGACAAATGTCGTAGGAGCCATAGCAGTTGCCGCACTCTTCGCAGTGCATCAGCTCCAGCTCCCAACAACCCTCGCAGAAGCCGCATCCATCGCACAAACCGCCCATACAGTCGGCACAGAACCAGCAGTAGCCGCAAAGCTCCTCCTGCTCATCCACCATACATTCGCCACAGCCGAGACAGTGCCATCCCTCGTTTACGTAGCACTGTTCACAGGCCATGCATTCAAGGCAGAAGACAGTATTTGCAAAGCACGTGCCACACTCGTTACAGTGAGTTTCGGTGAAGCATTGCGCATTCGTACAGTCTATACTGCAAGCACCGCACATACCGCAGCAATATTCGTCCCAATGGTAGTGGTTGCAATGCCAGCATTCCATACCGTCTTCCCAGTCTGCAAATGCTGTCATTGGCAGCAGACCAATCAGCATTACGAGACAAAGCAGCATTGACATCAGCCTAATTCTGAATTTGTTTTTCATTGCAGATTCCTCCTTTAAGCCTTTTTCTTTACCTTAACGAAAACAAGTGTCATTCCGATTCCAACGCCGATGCCACCCAAAGCAATGATTACGTAGCCCCACCAAGGAAAGTCCTGCTCGCTATCTTGACCGTCCGGAGTATCCACATCGGTGGTATCCTGGGTGTTTTCGGTCGCAGCGGTATTGACTGTAAGATCAAGGCTGACGCTGTTTTCTCCACCGTCCTCGCTGACTACCAGTATATTTATGTGGCAGTTTCCTGACTTGGTAGGCGTACCCTCGATCTCACCGTGCTGCGTCAGGAGTAAACCGAATTCTGACAGTTGAGAACCCATAAACTCAGAAAACACAGCATCAGGGTCACTACATTCCAATCTTGTGTAATACTCTGTTCCGACAGTTGCATCGGCAAGGAATTGCGTAGTAATCTCAGGTATCGAGGCGGTAACGGTGATCTCGTCACTAACGGCCTCCCCGCACTTTTTCGATTCCTGAAAACTGTCATCTTCATAGAAACTGACCTTCACATAGAAGGTGCAACCCTGATCGGAGACCGTCAGTTGATAGGAAAGCCCATCTGCACTGGTGCCTTCCTTCGTAACAATACCATTCTTGTACCAACTGTAAATTACATTGCCTTCCAACAGAGCGTTGTACATTTCGGCAGTGATACTGTCGTGATCCATCAATGCGTTCTTATCAACAGTCAGTGTTCCGCCCACTTGTGGAAGACTGTCAGAAGTAAAGGTTACTTTCACGCCAGCAGCAGAAGCCGATATTGCCAAGCTGAAAAGCAATAACAAACAAATTGAAGCGGAAAGAATCCTTTTCATAGCATGTCACTCCTTCTTTTTCTTTCTCAGCACCAACATACAAGCACCAATACCAACGCCTACTGAACCCACACCAATCAGAAGCAGTCCCCACCAGGGCATACCGTCTTTATCTTTATTCTGTTGCTGAGCCGCGGAAGAATCGGACGTTGTACCAGAAGGCTTGGAGGAGGTATTATCGGATTCCGCGACGTCATAACCGCAGGTGGTACATTTTCCGTCTTCCATTGCGTGTGCCATCTGTGTTTCTGCGAGAACTTCATTGCACACGGAGCAGATGTGCCAATGGTTGTTTCCGTCATACTTCCAATCATCGGATACCTTGTGGCCGGTAGGAGCAATGAACGTATCGGGAATTTGAGTCTCAGCATTACTGTCCGCAAAGACGTCAGAGCAGCCGTTACAGGTGAAATATTCCACATTGCCCGGTTCGGTACAGGTGGCATCCACCTTTTCAATCTTCGTCAGATTATGCTGGTGATTCTTGGCAGGCGCTAAGATATAGTCGCAGACGGTACACTTTTGCGGAGCGGTTTCCGTAGCGGCAGGACCTGCCTTGTGATCCTCAATGATTGCATGAGCACCGCAGAGCTTACACAAATGTGCGTGGTACAGATTGCCGCAGGCGGTCCATTTGGAGGTATCGGGGGTGTGGTTTTCGTTTTCCTCTATGTAAGCATAGCCGCAAACGGTACATTTGCCCTTTTCGCAACATGTAGCAACACCGCCGCTGTGGTCGTCCTGCTCCAGGAACTCACCGCAGGTGGTGCAGGCTTTGTAATGATACACCTGATTGGTACGCCAGTCGGAGGGCGTATGGGTATGTTCCTGTTTGCCGTCGCCGGGAATCAGATCGCCGAGGGAAACCTTGATGTGGAAATGGTCGACAGGCTCAAAGGTGGCCGTAACGCCGTTGATCGTGCAAACGGTAGAACCAGTGAACTTATAACCTTCCTTGGCGGTCAGATAATAGGTCGCTTTATATGTTGTGTCGGCTTTAAATGGATTGCTTACGGTGATATTCACACCGCTTTCCTGGTTTGTCCAGGTAACACCGTTTGAACAATTGGAAACTGTGCCGTATTTTTCGCTGTAATACTGTGTTGTATCAACCTTTGCAAATGTGGGAGTTTTACCGACAACGGGTTTGACAACGGTAAGGTCAACCCTGTCTATGGGGGTCAAGAGTTTGGTCGCTTGATAAGCCTTATAGAAAGAAACCTTGGTTCCATTTTCCTGCACAGAGTTGCCAGACTTTTTAGCAGATTCATTGTTTATGGTACCGGCGACGCTGTTGCCGAAGTTATGTCCCGGATTCGTTTCCAGATGAACGTATACCACGTACCAATAGCCTTCCTGGAAGGTATCGTTGGCGGTCATATCTTTTTGCCATTCCCAGCCTTCGTCGTATTCAATCCACTCGACAAGCGTGATTTTCATTACGTCTGACAAACTGCCCAACTGAGCCGATGTATCAGGCTTTGCACCGGCAATGGGCAGGTCAATATTGTCTATGTCAACCGCCATAACCATGGATGCAAATGCAGTCGTTGCAGGCATCAGGCATAAAAGCATGACAACTGCCAACATCATAACAAAACACTTTTTCATAATAAATATTCTCCTTTTTGAATTTTGGGTTTTCATATAGGTTTCCTTTACGGCATCCAGAAGGACGACGTAGGCTTTTTGTTCTGATTCGTGAACATTGCCAAATGTCCGAACCCTGTTCCCTCTCTGTTGAAAATTTCAACACTTTGTGATATAATGTGAAATAATTCTTCAGCGTAAGCGATATACTTCCACAAATTACATTATAATTATATTTGTTCCTATACCGTTTGTCCCCATACTAAAAGTATGGGAAAGGGTGCTTTTTTAAAAACACGGTCAGAGGAGAGCGAAATGAAAAAGTTATTCACAGTAGTACCTTTCTTGCTGTTTTTAATATTGAGCTTGCCGGGATGTAACGCCGTTGGAGAGAAAAGTGCCAGTCTGACGATCATCTACGGAGCTACCACCGTACTGTCTTCGTTGCTCCTGATTGGCTGTTGCCGGTTGGTACGCAAAAATAAGGCATGGCTTGTCATGTTGTTCTCATCCGTGCTTGTGGTAAACGTTGGATATACCTTCCTTGCAATGTCCACTTGTTTAGAGATGGCACTGTGGGCAAACCGTGTGGCATATCTCGGCTCGGTTTTTTTACCGCTGTCGATGCTGATGATCATATTGCACGTTACCGGCACAAAGCATTCAAAATGGTTGCACGGTGCTTTGGCTGCGTTGTCCATCCTTGTATTTTTGATTGCCGCCAGTCCGGGAATCCTGCCGATCTACTACAAGGAGGTTTCCTTTGCAGTCGTGGACGGTGTTTCCACGCTTGTGAAGGTATACGGGCCGTTGCATCCACTATACCTTGTTTATCTGCTTGGCTACTTTGCCGCTATGGTTACAGTCATTATTCGTGCACAGGTTAAGAAAACCATCGACACCACGGCTCACGCTGTTATCCTTGCGATTGCGGTATTTGTTAATATCGGAGTGTGGTTCATTGAACAGCTAACTTCCATTGATTTTGAAATGCTATCCATTTCTTATATCATCAGCGAACTGTTCTTGCTCGGCATTCACCTTGTTATGAACGAATACCAACGATTGAAGAAGATCGTCCGGCAAGTCGAGTCGGTACAAAGCTACGTAGCAGAGGATGCATTTGCACCCGAAGTTATGCTTGAAAAGCCGGTGGACCGTGAGGCCATTGCTCCTGAGCGCATCGAAGCCTTTATGGCTGGACTGAAAATGCTGACGCCGACTGAGCGAGCGATCTATGATGCGTATGTTGCCAGAGTTACCACCAAAGAGATCATGGCAAACATGGACATCAAGGAATCTACCTTGAAATACCACAACCGCAACCTCTACGGGAAGCTGGGTGTATCCTCCCGCAAGGAACTGCTTGAAACACATAAGCATGTTAGATCCGTACAAGCTGTGCTTGGGGAGGCAAATCATGACACTGGCAAATAGGTTAAAAGAAAAAGTCATACCCCCGGCTAAGCCGGGGGTATGACTATAGTAAGGTTTTCATTATCTATAAATTCTCGTCATTGGCAATAAAGTCCATATTGCTCAATTATACAAAAAAGTCAAGGTTAAGGTGGGTAAAGTTAATATTTTTTTGTTTTTCACCGCCTTAAACGCCGTTTTTCAAATCATATGTTGATCGTTGCTATGTATTGCACAGACTGGGTATGACCTACTGCAATACGGTTATGGCGGGTGAAGCTCATAGTTCGTAGTTGTTTTCGGAAAATTGCGCAAAATTTGGAAATCACGGAGTGCAAATTTATTCTTTTGCTTATGTTACCACACGAATAGCACCCCTGCTCCTCGGAGCAGGGGTGCTTGGGGTTATTTGCGATTAGATTGAATCAGCTATCTTAGCCAACCTTGCTTACGGAATCGCCGTAACGCATCAGAGCGATAACCAGATCGTTGTTTGCACCGCCAATGTGGCTCTTTGCACAAGCCTCGATGCTGGTCTCGATGACCTGAGAAACGATATTGCCATCTGCGTCATAAACAGCGATGGTGAAGGTGCTGCGCATCTGGTTTGCCTTGATCACGACGCGGGCGATGGGCCAGCCGGGAGCTGCATCGTAGTTGTACAGAACTTCAACTTCCTTGCCGTCGACGAAGGCCTTGACAGTCTTGCCTTCCAGATCTGCTCCGTAGTACATCACGTTGAACTCAACCTTAGCCTGCATGGAAATGCTGGGGCCGTAACCAACGATACCGCTGCCGGTAACAGAGTTGGTTGCGTTGAATTCAGGAGTGGTGGTCGTGCCGTAGCTTGCGTAATCGCCAGCACTGGGCAGGGACTCAACAAAGTGCTTCTGGTTGACCTGAACAGCTGCACCGTAGTTCAGCATGTCAACCAGTGCTGCACAGTTAACGGTGTTGTTCGCTGCTGCGTAGGTTGCCAGCTTCTCCAGAGCCAGAGCCTGAACGGAGGTGGTGATGGACTGACCAACGTAGACAACGCCGTCCTTCTCTGCGTACAGAGTCAGGGTGACCTGCTCAGTCATGGACCAAGACATAACGGGATGCTCGAAGATGGTGTAATCATAGCCGCCATAGGAGTAAGGAACTACGTTGCAAAGTGTCTCAACAGAGTTGCCATCGGGATCGACCTGAACGGCAATAGCGTAGAACTTGTCGTAGTTAGCAGCGGTACCATTGTAGAACATAATGTTCATGCCGATGTAGTCCTGGAAGCTGATACCGGCAGTACCCAGGAAGGTCAGATTTGCATCAGCGATGGGGCCAACCTCACGAACCTCGCCACAGTTGTTACAATCCTTGTCAGCATCATTGTCATATGCGTGGCCAAGTGCGGCGATGATCACGGTGTAGCTGTCATCACAACCGGAGCAGGTGTAGGTCTTCACCCCGGATGCGGTGCAAGTAGGTTCGGTGGTTACAGTACCCACATAGCTATGCGTATGCTCAACCAGTCTATACAGTGCAACCGGTTGCTGACCGGTATAAGAAGATGTCTTATAATAACGGAAGCGCATTTGGTCGGTTGCCATATTGAAACGCAGAATGGCACCGCCAGAAGCCTTCACCAGCACAGAACCGTCGGTGCCCATGCTCAGAGTATTGGTATACGCAATGGTCGTACTGCTCAGCAGTTTATTGGAATTTCCGGTATTGCCAATATAATAGCCGCTGGCACTTTGGATGGTGTATCCTCCCTCCGCTGCCGCGATGGTAAAGTAAACACCGTTCTCCATAGTAATGGTATTATCCGTGATTGTCACGCTGACACCGTTTCTGGGTGCATCCAAGGTAGTCAGGCTGCCATCAAATGCCAACAACCCTGTTTCATAGACGATCAGGTACTGACCGGACCAGTCATCAGGCGTCTCGGTCACCTTAACATAGGTGTTCGGCGTAACGCTCATATCCGTGCCGCAGACATCACACAGCACATCGCCATTGCCGTCGCTATGAGGCAGAGGCTTGCCGTTGGTCCTGCCACACAGGATGCAGGTTGATGCGGTGGTGCAGGTGGCATCTGCCCAGATATGCTCGCAGGGCGTAAACAAGGTATATGTAGACTGAACCGTCTGCAAAGAGTCCGCACCGTAGCTGCTTCCTTTGCGCTGACCGGGCCAGGTGTCCTCATCGGAAACTACAACGGGGAAAGCTGCATAGTCCCTGCGAGCGGCCGAAATGGTACTATAACCAGATTCGTAATAGGTTGTGTAATAGTAATCAGCGATTTGGTCAGACCAGTCCCAGTTGCCCCACTTGTTCTTCATTGTCGCGATGGCTTCCGCAACCGTTGCACCCTCCACCATCTCATCCCAGAAGGTTTCCTCGAACAGGTAGTCGCCATCAAAGGTAACGGACTGGGAGTAGCCGTAAACCACTTCCACGCCCATTTCCCGAAGGGGTTTGCACATAGTATTGGTGGCCATACCCAGGCAAATGGCCATCCAAAGAATACCGCCGGGGCTGTTCTTGGTCATATGGTTGGCGATGGTAGCACCGTTGATGCAGATACCGTCGGAGTAATACAGTGCACCGTCTGCATAATCTTCGCTGGTCAAACCGGTGGTACTGGTCAAACACATATAGGAACTGGTCGCACCGGTGACAAAATCGTACTCGTCATAGGGATTTTCATAGTCAGTCGTGCCGTGGGAATCAAAGAAAACCACAGCGCCGTTTGCGACCGCCTCCGCCACCTTGTCGACAGTGGCAGCTTTACCGGAATAGAGGGTATAGCCATCGGTATCACCCATAGCCTCAGCTACCCGCTTGGCTTCGATCTTATACTGATCCGTGAAAGTGGGATCGGAACCATAGTACGGTCCGATCAGATACACCTGATTACCGGACGGACTGCCACCCTTGACAGCAATCGGTTCATTCACAATCTCATCGCAAGAAGTTTCCGGGGTTCGCTCGCTTTCAATTTCACGCATATGGGGGCTGTAAACACAGTGAATGCCGCCGTCGGTCCACCAGGTAAAGGAATTGCCGTTGCGAACCAGGGAATCCTCCACATAGCTTTCAGAGGACACGACGATCTCAATCGCATCTTCCACCGTTTCTTCTGATGTTTTGTTTTTCTTGTCCGGGCCATCTTCTGCCGCATCCAACTGCTCAAAGATAAGGTCCGCTTCCGCATAGGCATCCTGAGTCAATTCCTGAGGCTCTTCTGCCGCATCCGCTGGAGCAAAGCCGGTGGGCAGCAAGGAGAACACCATAACCAACGCCAGCAGAAATGCCGCAAAACGCTTCATATTGGAAAACATATACTCCACTCCCTGTCTTTCTTTTTGAACAAAGCATTCTCTTCGTATTGAATAGCTTTATTATAAGCATTTTCTCCGGGGGCGTCAACTGCCGACGTACAGATGTTTCAGGATAACCCATCTATTGTGAGCAGATCCTGTTAAAAGAGCACCCCTGCTCCGAGGAGCAGGGGTGCTTGGGATTATTTGCGATTGATTGAGTCAGCTGTCTTAGCCAACCTTGCTTACGGAGTCGCCGTAACGCATCAGAGCGATAACCAGGTCGTTGTTTGCACCGCCGAGGTGGGTCTGAGCACAAGCCTCGATGCTGGTCTCGATGACCTGAGAAACAATATTGCCATCTGCATCGTACACAGCGATGGTGAAGGTGCTGCGCATCTGGTTCGCCTTGATCACAACGCGGGCGATGGGCCAGCCGGGAGCAGCATCGTAGTTGTACAGAACTTCAACTTCCTCACTGTCAACAAATGCCTTGACAGTCTTGCCAGCCAGGTCTGCTTCGGAGTACATGATGTTGAACTCAACCTTGGCCTGCATGGAAATGCTGGGGCCGTTACCAATGATACCGCTGCCGGTAACAGAGGTGGTTGCGTTGAATTCGGGAGTGGTGGCTGTGCCGTAGCTTGCGTAATCGCCTGCACTGGGCAGGGAGTCAGCAAAGTGGTTCTGGTTGACCTGAACAGCTGCACCGTAGTTCAGCATATCTACCAGTGCTGCACAGTTAACGGTGTTGTTCGCTGCTGCGTAGGATGCCAGCTTCTCCAGAGCCAGAGCCTGAACGGAAGTAACGATGGACTGTCCAACGTAGACAACGCCGTCCTTCTCTGCGTACAGAGTCAGGGTGACCTGCTCGGTCATGGACCAAGACATAACAGGATGCTCGAAGATGGTGTAATCATAGCCGGCATAGGAGTAAGGCACCATATTACAAATGCTCTCTACTTCGCCCAGTTCGGGATCGATCTGAACTGCCTTAACGTAGAACTTATCGTAATCTGCAGCAGTACCATTGTAGAACAGAATGTTCATACCAATGTAATCCTGGAAGCTGATCGCTGCACCGCCCAGGAAGGTCAGGTTTGCGTCAGCGATGGGGCCAGTAGGTGCATTGGGATCGGCTTCACCACAGACAGAGCAAGTGCCGTCAACGTAGCTGTGACCCAGAGCTGCAACTTCGTCAGCGGTGTAGACATCGCCGCAATCGAAGCAGATATATGTGGTGTAGCCATTCTCGGTACAAGTGGGTGCAGTTGTATCGGAAATATAGTTGTGTCCAGCTGCGATATCCTCAGTGTAGCTATCGCCACAGCCGGAGCAAGTATAAGTCATTACGCCTGCCTCGGTGCAGGTGGGTGCCTTGGTCAGCATGCCGGTGTAGCTGTGACCCAGAGCTGCAACTTCGTCAGCGGTGTAGCTGTCGCCACATGCACAGGTGTAGGTGGTGTAACCATCCTCAGTACAGGTAGGATCGGTAACAGTAGCCTCGTAAGTATGCGTCTCGGGAATGTACTTGCCCTCAGCATTTGCAACTGTGTGATAACCGTCAACACAGTAATCCGTTGCATCCTCTGCGAAAATACCGCCGGAAATTGCACCAATCGATACCTCGTTCTCTTCAGCATCCTTCGTGTAAACATACACGCCGCTGTTAAAGGTACCGTCGGTAATGGCAATATTCGCAAACTCTGCCACATTGCTGCCGGCATTGCCGTTGTAGATAAAGACATAACCGTTGAATGTACCGCCGGAGATCTCAATATCCGTTCCGGCATGGATGCTGGCACTGATGTAGGATGTGTAATATGCATAGGTGCCGTTGAGTGTACCGCCGCTGATATTCACATCAGCCAGTGCTGCTACGCCGGAGAAGTTGTGGGTCTGAGCTGCTGCAAAACCGCCGGTAACGGTGCCGCCGCTGATATTCAGGGTGTTAATTGCAGTTGCAGAGTACAGAACCTGACGGATTGCGATTCTTTCAGCCTTCACAGTACCGCCCTTAATGGTAACGGAAACATCGCTGCTATACCACAAGGTATCGATTGCATAAGCGGCAGAACCGTTGGTGGTATTCTCGATGATACCGCTTTCCACGATCAGGGTACCACCGTTACCGATGGTGCTGACGGAATAGCTGTTGCTTGCACTGGGAGTGGTAGAGTTGAAGGTCAACTTACCGGTCTGCTCAGCACTGCTGTCCTTAATAGTCAGTGTGCCGTAGTTTTTGATCATGTAGCATGCTGCTGCGGAGGAATCTGCCATGGATACGGTATAACCGTTCAGATCCAGAGTAATGACCTTGCCAGCAGCGATGGTCAGTGTCTCAGTCAGCTCAACATCGCTCAGCAGAACGATGGTATCGTTCTCGCCGGCTGCATTGACGGCATCTTGCAGGGTAACGTAGTAAGTATTGCCAATCTGTGCCACAGGATTGCCAGCCTTCAAATCGTCCACAGTATAAACTGCGGGCTCGCCAATGACCATCACATCTTCATCATCGACAGGATTGGTCATCTTCAGCTCCAGCTTGACTGTGAGGTTGGGGTTGGCATCCAAAATTGCATCATCGATGTAGATAGCCGCGGTGAAGTCCTTAACGGAGCCGCAGATATCTTCATAGTTCAGGGTTGCATCATAAGCGGAAACGATGGGGTAGCAAACGCCCTCTTCCAGTTTCAGACCGTCAACGGGGATCACGATCCAGCCATAGCTGCCGTAGTTGCCCGCCAGATAGCAGCCGTCAGAAACGATGCTGTCAGAGCTCAGACCATCGAGGGTCAGGTAGAAGTCTACCAGATACTCGCCGAACTCACCGTTCTTGGCCTGCTCCAAGGTCTCATTCGCCTTGAAGTTCATGACGATCTGCAGGGGGCGGTCGATGGTATCATCGCCGCTGGGCCAGCACATATAATCGTCATCGGGAGTCAGGGTGATGGAATCCTCAACGGTGACCGTTGCATTGGGCATCTTGACCTCAACGGTTTCTCTGGAGATCTCAGCACCGCAAACGGTACAGTAAACGACCTTATCGTAGGAGCCATCAGCAGAGTTGGAAGGAGCAACCCAGTTTTCCTTCACAGCGGTGCCTTCGGTGTGGCCCAGTGCGGCAACTTCGTCATCAATATAGCTGTCGCCACAATTGCCACAGGTATAAGTGGTGTAACCCTCAGCGGTACAGGTGGGAGCAGTCACAACTGCATCGTAGCTGTGACCCAGAGCATCCACGGTAGTGGTCACGCGGCTGGTTTCTACGCCACAGACGGAGCAGTAGGTAACGGTATCGTAAGAACCGGCGTTGGTGCAATCAGCAG
>JAZOBY010000117.1:0-2960 GCA_045596215.1 Faecousia sp. | reverse complement strand
AGAACGACATGGCTACGATCCGACTTCGATGTTTCTTATTACAAGAACGAACAGCAGCGGGACATGATGCTGGATATGTGGAGCGGATTTGCAAAGCAGGTGCTGGTCATCGCCGGCCACGGCGAGGATGAGTGCGACGCTCTGCTCAAGAAGTCGGAGGCCAAGCGGTCTTAGGAAGACAAATGTCTTAGCCAACTCCTTGGCTCACAGAACGACATGGCTACGATCCGACTTTGCACCCTGTACACGCTTGCAAAGGACGTGAAGAGAAAGAAAAAGCACGGCATCAAGCCGGCGCTGAAGAACCTGTCCGTCCTTAAGAAGCTGGGTACTACGCGCAGCTTTAATCTCCGTGCAAAGGAGCTTATCTTAACGGGTATCGCTATGCCCATCAGCATTGCGGTGGAACCAAACATGAAGGATACCAGCCACCACTGCGTGATGCTCCAGGGTGCAACCGTGATTCTGCCCGATGTTTCTTATTACAAGAACGAACAGCAGCGGGACATGATGCTGGATATGTGGAGCGGCTTCGCAAAGCAGGTTCTTGCCATTGCCGGCCATGACGAGGAAGAAATCAATTTACTGATTAAGGATACTCTGGCCTTTGATGCGCTCATCGCAAAGTATGCCAAGACTCAGGAAGAGTGGTCTGAGTACACCAAGATGTACAACCCCATGAAGACCGGCAGATTGGCAGGCATGGTCAAGCCCTTGAACCTGAAGAAACTGCTTTCCGACCTCTTTGGATTCGTTCCCGAAGAGATCATCGTGGCAGAGCCCCGGTACTTCAAGAATTTCAAGGAAATCTTCAACCAGGATACCTTCGGGATGTACAAGAACTGGGCCTATGTTGTGACCTTGATGGGCAACTGCAGTTTGCTGTCCGAGGAACTGCGTGATCTGGGCGGTGCTTTCCGCAGAGCCCTCTCCGGCATTGCCGCTGTTTCTTCCCCGGAGAAGTTTGCCTATCAGCTTTCTTCCGGTATGTACAGCGAGCCCGTCGGTCTGTACTACGGCGAAAAGTACTTCGGTGAGGAAGCCAAGAAGGACATTACCGAAATCGTTAAACAGATCGTGGCCACTTACCAGAAGCGGATCGCAACCAACGACATTCTGGAGCAGGCTACCAAGGACAAGGCTATTCTGAAACTTTCCAAGATGGGTCTTAAACTGGGTTATCCCGATCGGGTGGAAGCGATTTACAGCAAGCTGTTGTTCGACGAAAGCAAGTCCCTCTTTGATATCGTGAATTCCCTGCGCAAGATCCGCATGGAGGAGAACTTCGCCAAACTGAATCAGGAAGTAGACCGCACCCGTTGGGCAATGCCCGGACACATGGTCAACGCCTGCTATGATCCCTTTGTCAACGACATCACCTTCCCTGCCGCCATTCTGCAGCCTCCCTTCTACTCCATCCATCAGACCAGAAGCGAGAATCTGGGCGGTATCGGCGCAGTGATCGGTCATGAGATTTCTCACGCTTTCGACTCCAATGGTGCCAAGTGCGACGAACTGGGTAACCTGAACAACTGGTGGACCAAGGCCGACGAGCGGAAGTTCAATAAGAAGGTCAACGCCATGATCAAGCAGTTTGACGGTATTGAGCTGCCCTGGGGCACGGTCAACGGCAAGTTCACCGTCAGCGAAAACATCGCAGACAACGGCGGTATGGCTGTGACCCTGGACATCATGTCAAATTCCGAAGGCGTTTCTTTCGAGGAATACTTTGCCAACTGGGCAAGAGTCTGGTGCCAGAAAGCAAAATCTGAATACCAGGCACTTCTGCTTCAGGTGGACGTCCATGGCCCCAACTGTCTGCGCGCAAACATGCCCCCAAGAAACTTCCCCGAATGGTATGCCGCCTTCCACGTGAAGAAAACCGACGGTATGTATCTGGCTCCTTCCAAGAGAGTGGTTATCTGGTAAAAACCTTTTATATCCTCTGATAGGCAGGTCTTCCGAAGTCCGGAAGGCCTGCCCGTTGTTATTTCGGCTTTGATGACTGCACTTTGAACCCCTGTATCCACCCAAAGCAAGATGCATGTTTCCATGTTCGGTTTTGGGTGGATCCATTCAATAAGTTTGCAGTTCGTAAGTCAATTTATTTGAATAAGAGAAATATCGCTCAGCATCATTGACAAGCCGCGCCCAGAGAATGATCTCCGGGCGCGGCCTATGTTTTATTATCGGAACGTGCCTGTCGCTTTTCCAACTCTTTTTATTCACCAACGCAGCGGTACAGCCATGTGACCATGTGGGCACGGGAGCAGTCCTGAGTAGGAAAGAATTCACCTGTTTCGGTGACGATACCCTGCTGCGCACCCCAGAGGACAGCGTCGTAATACCATGTTCCGTCCGCCACATCGGCATAGGTGCCCTTCCCTCTCACGGCGGGCTGACCGCTGACGCGGTGCAGCAGAGTGACCATGTGGGCGCGGGTGCAGCGCTGATCTGGTTCAAAGGTTTTGGGAGTAACACCGTTGATCAAACCCTGTTCCACTGCCCAGAGGACCGCCTTGCCGTAGTAACTATCCATGCTCACATCGGTAAAGGGACAACGCACGGTATTCGGCTCAGGGCAGCCCTTTGCACGCCAGAGGATGGTGACCATCTGGGCGCGGGTCATGGTGCCGTCGGGGTCAAAGGCGGTCGGTGTGACGCCGTTGACGATGCCATTGGCCGCCGACCAGCATACTGCTTCGTAGCAGTCGTCCGCCGGAGCCACATCGGTAAAGGGGCTGGGAGACCACTCGGCCGCCGCCTGAATGTCCAGCACACGCCAGTCCTTCACCTGCTGGGTGCAGCTGAGCACGGCGGCACGAACCTCATCGGCTGTCAGGTCGGGATAGCGGCTCCAGATGAGAGCCGCCGCGCCGGTGACAATGGCGGTGGAGTAGCTGGTGCCCATGGCGTTGATGCGCGTGCCCTTGATGGTGGCCACCCGCATGGAACCCAAG
>JAZOBY010000116.1:0-15991 GCA_045596215.1 Faecousia sp. | reverse complement strand
TTGTCTTCCTAAGACCGCTTGGCCTCCGACTTGTTTTCAGGCCGTGGGAGATTCCCATGCCGCTGAAAGCGGCATAATCGGTAGAATAAATACGTTCTGTAGATTATCACGGTTTGTTTTCTGCGTATCGTCATTCACCATGAAAAATGCGCTCCTGCACAAGCAGGGGCGCATTTTTCATTCGGTTATGCAAGCAACAGGAATCGAACCTATTTCAATCCAACAGCCCGGGGGGGCTGTTGGCCGCGAGGGCTCGACCGAGCGGAACCTTAATTTCCGCAAGGCGGAAATGCAAATCGATTCCCGTACGGGTCACACATATGCCAGGGGCATGTTTTTTAGGTCGGGGGAGATTCCCGTGGGCCGCAGGCCCACAACATGTTTTTTGACGCACCGTACGGAAAAAGTCCCTTTTTCCCTTGTGTAAATGCAAATTTTGGTATATAATAACAAAAACAAAGAAAACGAGGTGGCCGGCAATGGACGAACAAAAGAATACTCCCCATTTGCGTGGGCGTAAAGCCGTGCCGGCTCAGTACCGCCGGAGAATATCGGTAAAAAAACCGCTGCTCATTGGTGGGGCAGCACTGGTTTGCCTTGCCATTGTACTGCTCCTGTGGCGTCCGTGGGAGAACGCTTCCGAGGAGGATCAGAACACCTTTACTCCCCCACCGGATCAGGTCATCCACATCGTCGCCGGCGGCGATGTGAGCATCAGCGACAAAACCGTTGCCGCCGGATACACCGCGGGCGGATACAATTATCAGAAAGTTTTTCAGGATGTTTTGCCGGTGCTGGCATCCGGTGATATCACCATGCTGAACTTTGAGGGTGTCCTCAGCGGTTCTGACTACGGCACTGATACAAAGGCCGCACCTCCGGAGCTGCTCCGGGATCTGGCCAACGCCGGCGTGGATGTGCTGCAAACCGCCAATTCCTGCTCTGTCTTTGACGGTCTGCGGGGTCTGAATTCCACCTTGCAGGGCGTGCGGGACGCAGGGCTCACCCCTCTGGGCACATACAGCGGCAGTTCGGAATTCAATAAATCCGGCGGATATGTAATTTGGGAAGTGGGCGGCATCAAGGTTGCCATGATGGCCTTCACCAAAGGCATGGACGGCATGGGTCTACCCACGGACAACTGCGTAAACCTGCTTTATAAGGATTACACCAGCACCTATCAAAAGGTGGATGAAGAGGGCATCACCCGCGTGGTACGCAACGCCGCCGCCCATGATCCGGATGTGATGATCGCCCTGGTGCACTGGGGCAGCAAGGCAAGCACCCAAAGCAGCAAAACCCAGCAGAAGATCAGCACAATCTTGAAAAACGAGGGCGTGGACGCCATCATCGGCACCCATCCCCACAACGTGCAAAACATGGAATTTGATGCAGCTGCCGGAACGTTTGTGGCATGGTCTCTGGGCGTTTTTTACGGCGAGGAAGCCAATTATTCCGTGCTTTTGGATCTGGAAATCACCAAAGACGGCACAACCGGTGCGACCAAAGTGACGGGCTTCGACTACGTTCCCGTTTATTTGGAGACCAAAGCGGACGGCTCTGTTCGCCTGTTGCGGATCCGGGAAGCCATCGCAGGCTACGAGAACCGCTATTTGGACCGGGTATCCGAGGAAACCTACAACGCCATGAAAACGGCCCTGGCACGAATCGAGAGCCGCATAGATGCAAAATAGGAAAAAGCAACTCCCTGCACAGTTTTGTGCAGGGAGTTTTGCGTGATTCGAAAATATTGTAGGGGCGGCCAGTGGCCGTCCGTTGTCGCACTAAAGCATCCCACAAGCGGACGAGCGATGCTCGCCCCTACGTACACAACTTTTCCGCAATGGGGAGCATAATCTCCGGTGCGAGCTTGCATACCTTGCGGTCGTAGGTGAGAATTCCGTTGGTTTCGTCCTCAATGTCAGACACTTGGGTGTAGACTGCGGCACACAGGCCCTTTTCCTTGGCGGGGATCACCTGTTTTTCATAAAGCTCAGCAACAGCGGCGGAGAAATCTTCTGCTTTTTCAAATTTTCCGTAGCCGTAGGTGCTTTCTGTGTTGAAAACGTGGCCCTCCGGTTTGTAGGAGTAGCCGCCGAATTCCGACAGCACCAAGGGCTTGTCCGATTCTTTCAGCTTGATGGGCTTGAAGTACACATGGCGGCTGTCCACATCCGTCTTTTTTTGGCGGAACCAGCCGGAAGTGCTGTCAATAAACCGGGTGTCGTCCAAGGCACGGAACATTTCGTATACGTTGTCGCTGTCAAACTGACCCCAGCCCTCGTTAAAAATCGTCCAGTAGCAGATGCTGGGGTGATTTTGCAGTAGTTTAACTGTGGCCGCCATTGTATCTAAGAAGAATTGGCGGGTCAGCTCATCCCGATGCATATGCTTATCCGGCAGTTTTTGCAGGCCGATGGTAGGCAGAGCGGTATCCCGGAAGAAGGAATAATCTCCGTTGTTCACCATGTCCTGAAAAACGATCATGCCCAGTTTGTCGCATTGGTAATAGAATTCTTCCGGCTCTACCTTGATGTGCTTGCGAAGCATGTTAAAGCCCAGCTTTTTCATAGCCAGAATATCCTCGGCGTAACACTCCGGGGTGGCGGGGGTGAACAGGCCGTCAGGCCAGTAGCCCTGATCCAGCAGCCCGTGGAAAAAGTAGGGCTTGCCGTTGAGGCACAGGAGATTGTTCTTGATTTCCAGAGAGCGGATGGCAAAATAGGACTCTACCTTGTCCTGCTCGGTCTCCACAGAAAAATCGTACAAATAGGGATCTTCCGGGCTCCACAGGTGGGGATTTTCCGGGGTGACGGTAACCTGCCCATTATCAAGGAGAAATTCACCCAACCCGTTAACCTTTACCACGCCCTCCAATGCCGGGGTGATGGAAATTTTCACGCTGTAACCCCGGTTTTCTATCCGCAGATTTTCAATATAGCTTTCCGGCACACTTTCCAGCCACACCGTCTGCCAGATACCGGACACAGGCGTGTACCACATGCCGCCCCGCTTTTCCGGGAGCACCTGTTTGCCGTAGGGGTGGGACTGATCCCGCAAATCATCGGTACAGCGAATCAGCAGTTCGTTTTCTTCCCGCAAGACATCTGTGATGTCCACGGTGAAGCTTTCGTAGCCACCAATGTGGGTAGTTAGGTGGGTTTGGTTTACATAAATTTCTGCAATCTGATCTGCCGCACCAACATGAAGCAGCACGCGACCTTTGTGAAAGCCCTCCGGCAGGGTGAATTTCCGCCGATATTCCAAGGGTGCACCCTCAGAAAAATGCTTTTGCACCCCGGAAAGGAGGCTTTCCGGGCAAAAAGGCACACGAATATCGTATTTTTCTTCCCCGACAGTCAATTCCCATGTGCCGTTTAGGTTTACATAACTATCCCGTCGCATTTGGGGACGGGGATAGACTGTCCACGGGGTTTCCTGCGATTGCAGCAGTTTTTCACCCTGGATCGTAATCAGTTGAACGGGCATAACGATCTCCTTTCACGTACTTCTCTGAGTGGAAATCCTTGCCCCCTCTGAGGAGGCAAGGCGGCTGTGCAGCAATATATCAAGAACAGTATACCACATCTCCTTCCCGGAAACAAGCGGCACGGTGGTGCATATGATAGCCTTTGAGGTGAATTTTATGCCAATCGTTCCAACTGACGTTCCCACGACCCCATCTTTGTGCATCCGCACCATTGATGCCATCACAGCCCGGTATCCTTTCTGCCGCAGCGAACTGCTGACCCGTACTGCCTACGGGCGGCCTGTCCGTACACTGGTAATCGGCAACGGGCCGCGAAAAGTTCTTTACTCCGCCGCCCACCATGCCAATGAGTGGATCACCACCCCTCTGTTGCTGAAATTCGTAGAAGAATTTGCCCAGGCCATTGAGTCCGGGGGGCAAATCGGCGGCGTATCGGCAGCAGAACTGCGAAACACCGCCACCATCTACACCGTGCCCATGGTGGACCCGGACGGGGTTGCTCTGGTTACCGGGGAAATTGCCACAGGCGATCCCCAATATGTTTCCGCCCAGGCCATCGCCGCCGGTTTTCCGGCCATTCCGTTCCCGGACGGATGGAAAGCCAATTTGCTGGGCGTGGACCTGAATTTGAATTATCCGGCAGGCTGGTTGCAGGCGAGAGAAAACAAGTTTGCTCAAGGCTTCACCCGCCCTGCACCCCGGGATTTCGTAGGCCGGGCCCCTTTGGATCAGTTTGAGACCCGGGCACTGGCCGGCTACACCGAAGCCATCGACCCGGCGTTGGTGCTGGCCTACCACACCCAGGGAAAGGTGATTTACTGGCAGTTCCAGGATTACGAAGTCCCCGGGGCAAGGGAGCTGGGAGAACGGTTTGCCCAGATCAGCGGATACTCCCTGGAAGAAACGCCGTTTTTGTCCGCCTTTGCCGGGTATAAGGATTGGTTTATCAAGTATTTCCGCCGTCCGGGGTATACCATCGAGGTGGGAGAGGGAGAGAATCCCCTGCCCATTTCCCAGTTCGACGAAATTTATCGGGATAATTTGGGAATTCTCATAACAGCGGCTATGGGATAACCTTCCCCCCTGGGGGAAGGTTTACGGAATAGGTCTTGCAACAAGCCCGTTTTTTCACTATAATAAAGAAAAAACGCAAGGAGAAAAGCTATGGCAAAAACCGTTTATATTGCCCCGGATGCGGTGATCACCGGGGATGTGGAACTGGGCGAAAATGTGAGCATCTGGTACGGTGCTGTCCTACGGGGCGACGACGGCCCCATCACTGTGGGTGCCGGCACAAATATTCAGGATCGGTGCATCCTCCACGAAGAAACCGTGCTGGGCAAAAATTGTACTGTGGGACACGGAGCCATTGTCCACGGCTGCACCATCGGGGACAATACCCTGGTGGGCATGGGTGCCATCGTGCTGACCGGTGCAGTGATCGGAAGCAACTGCGTCATCGGTGCGGGTGCTTTGGTCACAGGAAAAACCGTCGCCCCGGACGGATCCTTGCTTTTGGGCAGCCCGGCCAAGGTGGTAAAACCGGCAACGGCGGAGCAGATCGAAGAAAATCGAGCCGGTGCGGCCCATTATATCGCTCTGGCGGAGCAGCACTTGCCGGTGCGAGCTGGATAATTGTTGAAAATAGATAATATTTCTTGCAATACAGCCCGGTTTTTGGTATAATATAAAACCCGGCGAGAGGAGAGAGAAAAATGGCCAAACTTTATTTTAAATACGGTGCCATGGGTTCCAGCAAGACCGCCCAGGCACTGATCACCAAGTATAATTACGAGGAAAACGATATGTCCGTGTGGCTGATCAAGCCCAGTGCGGACACCCGGGACGGAGCGGACATTCTGCGAAGCCGTATCGGCTTGCAGGCATCCGTGGAAGTCATGACTCCGGACATGAATATTTTTGACCGCTTTACCCAGACCCGGCAAGGAAAGTGCGATGTGGTCATTGTGGACGAGTGTCAGTTTATGACCCCGGCACAGATCGACCAGCTTCGTGCCATCGTCAATGAATACGCCATCCCTGTGCTGTGTTTCGGTCTGCGGACGGACTTCCAGACCAAGCTGTTTCCCGGTTCTTTGCGGCTGATGGAACTGGCGGATGTGATTGAGGAAATCAAAACCATGTGCGACTGCGGTGCGAAAGCGATCATCAACGCCCGTATTGCCTCTGACGGCCTGATCGTCACAGAGGGTGCACAGGTGGTGCTGGGCGGCAACGACAGTTATATCGCCATGTGCCACAAATGTTACATACTGGGCATCCGGGAGAGAAAGAAAATCAAACTTCACGGACAAAAATAAAATTGATATAGATGTCATTGCGAACCAGTGACCGATGTCACTGGTGTGGCAATCCGCGGCTTTTGTGGCACCTATGGTGCCACGTGCCTCCCTCGGAGGCGCAGGGGAAACGGATTCCCACGCCAGTGTGCGCACTGGCTCGGAATGACAGGGAATAACGAAAAGGAGAAATTTACTATGGAACTGAAAGAAATTTTGGCAAAATGTGACCACACACTGCTGGCACAGACCGCCACCTGGGAAGAAATCAAGGCCATCTGCGATGACGGCATCAAGTACAGTACCGCATCCGTCTGCATCCCTGCGTCCTTTGTGAAGCAGGCTAAGGAATATGTGGGTGACAAGCTGGCCATCTGCACCGTCATCGGCTTCCCCAACGGCTACGCCACCACCGCTTCCAAGTGCTTCATGGCATCCGACGCTGTGGCAAACGGAGCGGACGAAGTGGACATGGTCATCAACATCGGCTGGGCGAAAGAGGGTAAGTGGGGAGAAATCACTTCCGAAATCGCTGCCATCAAAGCCTCTTGTAACGGCAAGTTGCTGAAAGTCATCATTGAGACTTGCCTGCTGACCGACGAGGAAAAAATTGCCCTGTGTAAGTGCGTTTCCGATTCCGGTGCGGATTATATCAAGACTTCCACCGGATTCAGTAAAGCCGGTGCAACCTTTGCGGACGTGGAACTGTTTGCAAAGCACGTGGCACCCCATGTGAAGATCAAGGCCGCCGGCGGCATTTCCAGCATCGAAGATGCGGAAAAATTCATCGCCCTGGGTGCTTCTCGCCTGGGCACCAGCCGGATCGTCAAGATCGCAAAGGGTCTTGAAAACGACGGAACATACTAAAAGGAGAATCATTATGTCTAACTTTATTTCTACCCCTCACATCAATGTGCAAGACGAGATCGGCTTCGGCAAAACCGTCCTGATGCCCGGCGATCCCCTTCGCAGTAAGTTTATCGCCGAGAACTTTTTGGAAAATCCCGTGCTGGTGAACAATGTCCGTGGTGTCCACGGCTACACCGGTTACTACAAGGGCGTGAAGGTGTCCGTTATGGCATCCGGCATGGGTATGCCCGCCATCGGTATCTATTCCCACGAGCTTTATAATTCCTTTGGCGTGGAGAATATCATCCGCGTGGGCTCTGCCGGTTCTATCCAGGAGCATATCCACCTGTACGATCTGGTCATCGCCCAGGGTGCTTGCACCGACTCCAATTTTGCCCATCAGTTCCACTTCCCCGGCACCTTTGCACCCATCGCTGACTTTGAGCTGCTCAGTGCTGCTGTGGAAGCTGCCAAAAATGCAGGTGCTGCCTACCACGTGGGCAACGTAAATTCTTCTGACGTGTTCTATGGCGACCACGCAGAAGTGCCCGCCGGTCTGGACACATTGTACAACCAGAAGAAGATGGGCGTCATGGCTCTGGAAATGGAAGCCGCCGCACTGTATATGAATGCCGCCCGTTACGGCAAGCGTGCCCTGTGCATTTGCACCATCTCCGACCACATCATCACCGGCGAGATCACCTCTGCCCAGGAGCGTCAGACCGCTTTCACCACCATGATGAAGGTGGCTCTGGATACCGCCGTGGCTATGGAGAATAAGTAAAACAACCATTATTGTAAGCAAAAGGCTTCCCCTTGAGGGGAAGCTGGCATTTGCGAGGAACGAGCAAATGACTGATGAGGTGTAGGCCACACAGTGGCCGGACAAAAATGCTTTTGTCGCTTTGCGACACCACCACATCCGTCAAAAATCAAAGATTTTTGCCACCTTCTCCTCAAGGAGAAGGCTTAAGAGGTAACCCCTATGAAACGAGTATTTTTAATTGTTTTGGATTCTTTCGGCATCGGTCAGATGCCGGACAGTGAATCCTTTGGAGATGTGGGTGTGAACACCCTGGCATCCTGTGCCACATCTTCCAAGCTGAATATCCCCAACATGATCGCCGCCGGCCTTGGCAACATCGATGGTGTGACCTGCCTGCCCAAGGCGGCCGTCCCCACCGGTGCCTATGCCCGCCTGAAAGAGGCCTCCATGGGCAAGGACACCACCATCGGCCACTGGGAGATTGGCGGTTTGGTGTCGGAGCATCCTCTCCCCACCTACCCTGATGGCTTCCCGGATGAGATTCTGGAGCCCTTTAAGGCCCAGACTGGGCGGGGCGTGCTGGCCAATGCTCCATGGTCCGGCACGGCAGTCATTGACGAATACGGCGAGGAGCATATGAAGACCGGCGATCTGATTGTCTACACCTCTGCAGACTCTGTATTGCAGGTCGCCGCCCACGAGGACATTGTTCCCCCGGAAAAATTGTACGAATACTGCCGTATTGCCCGGAATCTTCTGCAAGGAAAGCACGGCGTGGGCCGGGTCATCGCCCGTCCCTTTGTGGGTACACCCGGCAATTTCAAGCGTACCGCCAACCGCCACGACTTTTCCCTGGAACCGCCCAAGGATACCCTTCTGGATGTGCTGAAAAAGGCTGGGAAGGCTTCCATCGGCGTGGGCAAGATCTACGATATTTTTGCCGGTCGCGGCACCACGGAGCATGTGTACAATCAGTCCAACGCGAACGGCATGGAGCATACTCTGAACTATGCCGACAAGGATTTCGAGGGCCTGTGCTTTGTAAATCTGGTGGATTTCGACATGGTTTACGGCCATCGCCGGAATATTGACGGCTATGCTGAGGCTTTGAACGAATTTGATGCCTGGCTGCCCAGTCTTTTGGAGAAATTGGGTGAGGATGACGTGGTGATGATCACCGCCGACCACGGCTGTGACCCCGGCTACACCGCCACCACCGACCACACCCGGGAATACGTCCCTCTGCTGATTTTGGGCAAAAAGGTGAGAAGTGTGAATCTCGGCACTCGTGAGAGCTTTGCAGGCATCGCCGCAACGGTGGCACAGATGCTGGATGTGGAACTGGATACCCCTGGCAAGAGTTTTATGGAGGAGATCCTATGACACCTGAAAAACTCTGCGAACTGGCCAAGGAGGCCATGACCCACGCCTATGCTCCCTATTCGGGCTACAAGGTGGGTGCGGCACTGCTGTGTGCCGACGGTACGGTGTATCAGGGATGCAACATTGAAAATGCATCCTATTCCCCTACCAACTGTGCCGAACGCACCGCATTTTTCAAAGCAGTGTATGATGGCCGCCGGGATTTTGTGGCCATTGCCATTTGCGGCGGCAAGGACGGAGTGATCGTCGGAAAATTCCCCCCTTGCGGTGTTTGCCGCCAGGTGATGCGGGAATTCTGCAAGGAAGATTTCCAGGTCTATATGATCACCCCGGAGGATTATGATACCAAAACCCTTGCCGAACTGCTCCCGGATAGTTTTTCTTTGTAAAATACGAAATCGCCCCACGAAAGTGGGGCGATTATTGTTATTCTGCATTATTTTGCTTGGGTTTATGATGGCGGTGGCGGTTGCGGCGGTGGTGATTTTTCTTTTGCTGACCGTCGTCCTGGAGTGCATCCGCCTTAGGTGCGGGAGCTTCCGGCTGGGGAGCATTTTCCTTGTTCTGCTTGCCCCGGTTGCGGTTGCGGCGGTTACGCTTGTGTTTTTCCTTTTCCTCCGCTGCGGCTTCCGGCTGTGCATCGGCAGCCGGTGCGGCCACTTCTTCGGTAGCATCAAAATACTTGATGGGTGTCAAAAACGCAGAGGGCTCGTCAAAGCGGACACGCTTGCCTCCCCCGGAAATGGGTGCCAGATCGTCGGGGATGGGGGGATCGTTTTTCTTGGCCTTGCCGCTTCGCAAAACGGCGATCTCGCTGTTGGGATGGTTTACGATCGTGTCCGGCTCTTTTTCCAGCCGCACTTTTACACGCTGCCGGAGAAGATCTACATCAATAATGGTACCCCGGCCATCGGGGGTGTCCACAAAGGAGTCCATCTTGGGAGCGGTACGCAAGAGATCCTCATACGCATCCTGCTCGTATTTCAGGCAGCACATCAACCGGCCGCAAGTGCCGGAAATTTTGGTGGGATTCAAACTCAGATTCTGAGTTTTTGCCATCTTGATGGAAACAGGCTGGAAATCATCCAGAAAACTGGCACAGCAGAAGGGCCGGCCGCAAATACCCAGTCCGCCCACCATCTTCGCCTTGTCCCGGACGCCGATCTGACGCAGCTCGATGCGGGTATGGAAGTGAGAGGCCAGATTCTTCACCAGTTCCCGGAAGTCCACCCGCTCGTCAGCGGTGAAGAAGAACAGGATCTTGCTTCCGTCAAAGGCACATTCCGCGCTGACCAGCTGCATATCCAGGCCATATTCCAGAATCTTTTCCTGGCAAACGGCATAAGCTTTCTTTTCGGTTTCCAGATTTTCTGCAATGATCCGCTCATCGTAGGCGGTTGCCTTGCGGATCACCGGCCGCAGAGGAGCGACCACATCCTTGCTGGGGATCTTATGATTGCCGGCGGTGACGATGCCAAACTCCGAACCCCGGGCGGTATCGATGATCACATGGTCACCTGTCTTGCAGATCAGACCGTTGGGATAAAAGAAGTAGATCTTCTGCCCGGGGCGGAACTGAATATCCACCACCTCAACGGCAGTATTATTGTTATTTTCCATAGGTTTTACTCCTTAGTCGTTTATCTTAACTGCCAGGCCAGGTAGCCGCAGATGGCGGCGGGAGAAACGTTGCTCTGGCCATAGGCGATGGTTTTTTGTAAATGGGAAATTGCCTGCATCAGCTCCTGGGAGCTACGCCGGGATGCAATGGTTTTGGTCATGGGATGCAGAGCCCGCATGCCGCTGCGACAGGCCAGGGCCTCTTCCAGTAATGCCACCCAGCTTTCCAACAGGGGCAGCAGTTGATCCCGCTTGAATTTTTCCATGGATGCCAGGACTTTGGTCAATTCCAAAGCGTTTTTGTTTGCGAAAGCCTCCAAAAACTGCTCCGTCTGAGGCGGCAAGGATGCACCGTCTGTGAGCAAGGCTCTTGCCTGTCCTAAGTAGCCGCCGCTGCGGGCGATGGCCGCCGCCAACACATCAGCGGATGCCTGGGGAAATTCCTTTGCCAGTACTCCACTGAGGGTGGCTTCCGGCAATGCGGAAAGGGCCAGCTCCGTACACCGGGAGCGGACAGTGGGGAGTAGCTGTTCGGGATTGTTGCTGAGCAAAAGAAAAACGCAGTATTTTGGCGGTTCTTCAAAGATTTTCAGCAGAGCGTTTTGCCCCTCCACACCCAGTTCCTGAGGGAAAATATAGATTTTGTAATCGCTTTCGTTGGGCAGGATGTACATATCCTCCCGTGCCTGGCGAACCAGCTTTACCGCCACATTTTTGTGATCCGGATCGTCCACGGTGATCACATCCGGGTGGTTGTTTTCCATCACCTTCCGGCAGGCGGTGCAGGAAAAACAGGGTTTTTTGCTGTCTTTACACAAAATGGCGGCGGCAAGAAGCCGGGCCAAAGTATGCTTGCCCGAACCCACAGGGCCGGAAATGAGGTAAAAATGGGAAATGCGGCCCTTGGACAAGCTGCTTGTTAAGTTTTGTTTCAGCCGGTCGTTGCCCAGCAGCATCTCAAAGGCCATAATAACTCCTCAGTGTTTTATTTTGCAAATCTATCGTATACCCCGTGTCATCGCGAGGCCGACAGGCCGTGGCGATCTCCCGGTACAATGTAGCAAATTGGAAGACGCTACCAGGAGATTGCCACGTCGCCCCTTTGGGGCTCCTCGCAATGACAGGATTATCTACACATTTCCTTAACCCCACAGAGCGGACAGCATGGGAATAACCTGCTTCTTCCGGCTCATCACATGGGGCAGGAACAATGTGTTATCCTTGGGGGTCTGGTTGAATGCCTGCCGGATGATCTCGTCATCACCCAAATAAATGATCTGTGTGCCCTCCAGCAAAACGTCGGTGAGCATCAAAAGGATCATGGAGAAGCCCTTCTTCTCCCGAAGCAGACGCATTTCTTCCAGGAATTCTTCCTTGCGTTCCAGCATTTTGGGACTGTCCACGCAGGTAATCTGGGACACGGCCAGATCGTGGCCGGCGATGTGGAACTCCTTGTAGTCGGACATGAGCAGGTCCCGTACGGTCTTGGAATCCAGGGACGCGGAGAAGATTTCCCGGCCCAGTTCATCCAGGGACACGTTTGCGATCCGTGCCATACGCTCCGCAGTCCGCCGGTCTTTTTCCGTGCAGGTGGGGGATTTGAACATGACGGTGTCAGAAAGAATGGCCGCCGCCATCATGCCCGCCATCTTGGCCGAGGGCATCAGGCCCCGGTCCTGGAACATTCCGGCGATGATGGTATTGGTAGAACCAACAGGCTCATTACGCACATAGATGGGATTGGCGGTTTGAATATCCGCCAGACGGTGATGGTCGATGATCTCCAAAATTTCTGCTTCTTCCAATCCGGGTACGGACTGGGAAGCCTCGTTATGGTCCACCAGCACCACACGCTTACGACGGGGACGGAGCAAGTGATAGCGGCTGAGGACGCCCACGACTTTTTCGTTTTCGTCCAGCACCGGGTAACTGGAATAACGGTGCTTGACCATGATCTCCCGCACGTCGTCCACCCGGTCTTCCAAATGGAAGGACATCAGGGTTTGATCATTGCAGATCCGGCCAATGGGGATGGACTGGAAAATCAGATGCACCGCCCGGAACGCATCATAAGGCGTGGAAATGATGCAGGTTTTGGTGGGCAGATTCCGCAGTTCCTCGGGAAGCTCCGCCTGACAGAGCACCAGGCAGTTGACGTTCATTTCCAGGGCACGACGGATCATGTCCGGCTGATCGCCGCACAGAACCACTGTTTCCGGATCGTTGAAAATGAGATTTTCCCGGCCTTGGGGCAGGGCGATGGTCACATTGCCGGAGATTTGATCGATCCGCTCCCCTGCCTCGTTGATCACTTTGCCTTCCAGCACGGACAGCACGTTAAACAGGGGTACTTCGCTGAGCCGTCCGCCGGAGACCAGGTTCATGTTGTAGTCAGCCACGTCCGTCCGGGACAGCATACCGTACAGCGTTCCGTCCTCGTTGGCGATGGGAATGGCGTTGATGCTGTCATGACGGCCCAGCTCTTCCCAGGCACGGCCCATGGTAACCGCGGTGGATAACACTGGGGGTTTATCGAATTCCAGGTCCTTGACCTGTGTGTGCATACTGGTGATGCGTTGGGGTGCTTCAAAACCGAACCGATCCAAAACGATCTGAGTCTCGTCGGACACATGGCCCAAACAGGCGGCTTGATATTCCCGGTCGCCCAAAGCATTACGCAGGGCGGCGTAGGCCATAGCGGCGACGATGGAGTCGGTATCCGGGTTCCGGTGACCGGTGATATAGATGGTATCCATAAAGAATCCTCCTTCTTGGGATGGATGGGCAACTACCCTCCCCCTCGGGGGAGGGTGGATTTTTCCAAAGCAAAAAGACAGGTGAGGGGTTTCATAATGCAGTATCCCCCTCATCCGTCAAAAATCAAAGATTTTTGACACCTTCCCCCTGGGGGGAAGGTTTGGAGACAGCTATTTCCGTATTTTACAAAGGAGCGACACCACTCCTTATATCATTATACCTATATTTATTGAAAATAGCAAGCATAAAACCGGAATGTATAAATCCGGATGCTTGCTTTTTGAATGGGGATGGATTAAAATAAAAGAAAAACCATGAAATGAGGTAGCAATATGAACATTCTGGTTACCGGCGGTGCCGGCTATATTGGTTCTCATACCTGCGTGGAGCTGCTGGAAGGTGGCTACGGCGTGGTGGTCATCGACAATCTGTGCAATTCCAATCCCGAGAGTCTGCACCGGGTGCAGGAGATCACCGGCAAGCAGCTTAAATTCTATGAGGGTGATGTACGGGACGAGGAGCTCTTGCGTAAGATTTTTGCAGAAAACGACATTGACTGCGTCATCCACTTTGCCGGCTTGAAAGCGGTGGGCGAATCCGTGGCCATGCCCTGGGAGTACTATAATAACAATCTGAACTCCACCCTGGTTCTGACCAAGGTGATGAAGGAAGTGGGCATGAAGAATATTATCTTCTCCTCCTCCGCCACGGTCTATACCGCCGACAATGAGATGCCTCTGCGGGAAAGCTCCCGCACCGGCCATTGCACCAACCCCTACGGCTGGACGAAATACATGACCGAGCAGATCCTGTCCGACATGGCTCACGCCGACAAGGAATGGGGCATTGTGCTTCTGCGGTATTTCAATCCCATCGGTGCCCATCACAGCGGCCGCATCGGCGAAGATCCCCGGGGTATTCCCAATAATCTGATGCCCTATATCACCCAGGTGGCAGTGGGCCGCCGGGAACGGCTGAACGTATTCGGCAACGACTACGACACCCACGACGGCACCGGCGTACGGGACTATATCCATGTGGTGGATCTGGCCAAGGGCCACGTTGCAGCAGTGCGATATGTGTTGCAGAATAAGGGTTGCGAAGTGTTCAACCTGGGCACCGGCGCCGGCTATTCGGTGCTGGATATGGTCAAGAGCTTCGTATCTGTCAACGACGTGGCAGTCCCCTATGCGATTACAGACCGCCGCCCCGGTGACATTGCCACCTGCTATGCAGACCCCGCCAAGAGTGCGGAAAAGCTGGGCTGGAAGGCGGAGAAAAGCCTGGACGATATGTGCCGGGACTCTTGGAACTGGCAGAAAAATAACCCCAAGGGTTACGGAGAATAAAGGAATGAATCACCCCGCCGGTGCTTCCGGCGGGGTGATCATTATTCATGAGAATCCGGAACAAACTCCGCAATATCTTCCAATCGACAATCCAGAAAAGCACACAGCTTATTCAAAGTTTTCGTCTCCATATTGTCATTGCCTTTCAATCGACGCACAGTCTTGCTGTCAATCCCGCACCGTTCCCGTAACTGATAGGTGGTGACATGCTTTTGTTCCATGGTTTTCCAAAGTCGGTCAAACCGAATCATAAGAACACCCCCTTGACATCACTTATTATGGGGGTTATAATCCGAAATATTAAGGGGATATAATCCCCACATTTCGAACAAAGGGGTATTCCTATGGAGCACACGATACTAGCGTATATTAACGAACTATCCACTCAGAAATTGGAACAATTTCTTGAACAATTCTATGAGGATGCTTTTGATGAGGACTTTTCCGGTTATGTTCCCTATATCGAGTATGTGCTGGACCGCCGCAAAAAAGAAAATCAATAAACACCACCCCGCCGGAGCTTCCGGCGGGGTGTAACGTTATTTGCGTTATTTTGCCACAACTTCCTTGACGGATTTCTTTGCTATGGCGATCTGCTGGGGTGTGACTTCCTCATCAAAGTCAGAAAAAGCAATGTTTTCCACATCCCGACCGGTCAAAACGGCGTACCAGGTCAATCCCAGGGCATATCTGCCCAGACCCCAACTGGCGTGGAACATATCCCGGTGTACTTTTTCGATGCCGTTCGCCAGCAGAGCCTGAAAGACCTCGCCGGAGGGAATAATGCCGTCCGCATTGATATCCTGAGCGGCCTTGGCGTAGGCTGCTTGCAAACCCCGGAACATAGCCGCCTGGTCCGGATATCCAAAGTCATGGAGGCGTTGGCTGCCCTCCTCATATGCCCAGGTCTGGTGAACCAGGATCTTTGCCTTGGGCACACAACGTCGTACATATTTCATAAGCTCATTCAAATAGGGCTGGTAGGTCTCATAATCCGGCGATTCCTGACTGACCTGCTGGATGGTGATCACATCCCAGTTGCGGTTGAGCAGTGCTTCTTGCAGAGATACGAAAAAACCGGTGCTGTGACCGTTTATTTCCAGAGTATAAGCCCGTTCTTCGCTGAGCATATTCCGATAATGCCGGGAAAGGGAACATCCACCGATATAAAGATTGAAGCAAGTTAGCTCAAACCCGTCCGTCTTTGCAATTTCGAGGAGATACCGCTGTGCATCCTGAGAAAAACTGTTTCCGATGGATAAGAGATTCATACTGGGTTCCTCCTGTAATTTTTCCTCATTATACCACATTGAAAAAATAAAAACAACTCCACCGATTGAACCGAACCAGTAAAATCGGACAATAGACAAAACACCCCCTAATGTAGGATAATAACTACATTAGGGGGTGTCGTTATGTCCAAACGAAATTACACACATATAAAGGAACTGGTGCCGACAATACAAGCAATGGTGGC
>JAZOBY010000115.1:0-34509 GCA_045596215.1 Faecousia sp. | reverse complement strand
GCCACACGGTCGCAGCCCAGAGAGGGTTCGATGACGTAGGGAATGTAGTGCTCGTTACGCTCCTGGTCGAAATAGGTCAGCTTCTTGCCGGAAGCCTCCTGGTGACGGCCCAGGTCGTAGTCCGTACGGTCAGCAATGCCCCACAGCTCGCCCCAACCGCTACCGAAGGGGAACTGGTACTCAATATCGGTGGTAGCACGGGAGTAGAAAGCGAGTTCTGCGGGATCGTGGTCACGCAGACGCAGGGAATCTTCCTTGATGCCCAGTCTGATCAGCCAGTTCTTGCAGAAATCCTTCCAGTATGCGAACCATTCCAGGTCGGTGCCCGGCTGGCAGAAGAACTCACATTCCATCTGCTCAAACTCACGGGTACGGAAGGTGAAGTTGCCGGGGGTGATCTCATTACGGAATGCTTTGCCCACCTGGCATACGCCGAAGGGCAGTTTTTTCCGGGTGGTGCGCTGGATGTTATCGAAGTTCACAAAGATGCCCTGTGCGGTTTCCGGACGCAGGTAGACGGTGGAGGAGGAGTCCTCGGTAACGCCCATCTGGGTCTTGAACATCAGGTTGAACTTACGGATAGAGGTGAAGTGGTGCTTGCCGCAGTTGGGGCAGATCACATCTTCGTGAGAAGCGATGTAAGCATCCATCTCCTCCTGGCTCATGGCATCCACATTCACACCCTTGCCGGATTCGGAAGCGGAGATGAGTTGGTCAGCACGCTGACGGGCACCGCAGCCCTTGCAGTCCACCAGGGGATCGGAGAAAGAACCCACGTGACCGGTGGTGACCCAAGTGGTGGGGTTCATCAGAATGGCGGCATCCAGGCCCACATTGTAGGGGGATTCCTGGACAAACTTTTTCAGCCATGCCTTCTTAACATTATTCTTGAACTCCACGCCCAGAGGACCGTAGTCCCAGGAGTTGGCCAAACCGCCGTAAATCTCGGAGCCGGCATAGACAAAGCCCCGGTTCTTACAGAGGTTTACGATCATATCTAAGGTCTTTTCACTGTTTTTCATGGGTATATCCTCCAAATTCTCGGATGGTTTTTTGTTGATAATTCATTATACAAGGGTTTTGTGCAGAAATCAAGAAATTTCTTCCTGAGACACCCGATCCGGGCCCAAATCGTCGGCCATCATGTGATAGACCATATCCCCCAGCTCCACGGTGGTCATACCGGCGTATTCCTCCGGCTGGATGGTTTTGATCAGGTGCAGGTCAATATCCGTGGGTTTCAGGTTCAGGAAATTTTTAATGATGTGATTGGTGTTGGTGATGGTACACACCACGATGGGCACGTTGGTTTTTGTGGCGATTTTGAATACGCCGCTGCGGAAATGGTGGAGCTTCCGATCCGGTCTGATATAACCCTCAGGGAAGACACCGATGGATACCTTGTCTTCTTTGATCAGCTTGATACAGTTGAGGATGGTTTTCAGAGCTTCCCGGTCATTTTCCCGGTTGACCAGTTGGCACAGGATCTTGTGCATCAGCGGCCCAACCAAAAACATATCCCGGGTTTCCTGCTTGCCGATAAAGGCCAACTGGTTTTTTCGGAAATATTTCAGCAGAATCACCGGATCTGCTTCATGTAAATGGTTGCACACCAGCAAAAACCGGCCGCTTTTTGGGGTTTGTTCCAATCCTTTGGTATGCACCCTTGCCCGGCCGACGGTCAGCACCAGTGGGATATACAAGTCCACCAATTTGCGGTAAAAGGGGCTGTCCTGCTCCTGTGGCTTATTCTGATCCACGCACAGGCATGCGACCAACAGAAACAGAAAGGCCGCAATGATCAGGCCCAAAAAACTACCCAAAAAGCTCAACGGGGCCACCCACAGCCAATGCAGTCCCACGCCACTGGTGATGCAAGCAACCGCTGCTGTCAATACGGATATCCCAGTTATTCCACTCAAAAGCATAACCTTTCCTCCAGAATTCGTAAATTTTTTCTATTATACTCCATAAAAAGCAAGGAAACAAGTACAAAATGCCTGTATTAGGGGTAGAAATTATGATAAAAAGCTGTTATACTAAAAAATAACAACAACAAAAGGAGGCCGTTCCATACATGAAGAAAAGAATATGGGAACTGGATGCTCTGCGGGGACTTTGTATTCTGGGCATGGTGGTCGTACACTTTGTTTATGACCTGGTGGAGCTGTACGGTCTGATAGAGTGGGAGTATCCCCCGCTGTTCACCTTTGTTCAACAATGGGGCGGTGTGCTGTTTTTGCTGATCTCCGGCATCTGTGTTACGCTGGGCTCCCGATGTATCCGCAGAGGTCTGTTGGTATTTGCCTGTGGACTGGTGGTCTCTGCCGTCACCTACGGAATGTATCATTTCAATTTTTCCGGCAAGAGTATCATCATCTACTTCGGTGTTTTGCATTGTTTGGGAACCTGCATGCTTTTGTGGCCGGTTTTCCGAAAACTTCCCCACTGGGCGTTGGCATTGGCTGGGTTGGTTCTGGTAATTTCCGGTCTGTACTTGAAGACACTTCCCGGTATCTCCCATCCCTGGTTCATGATTTTTGGACTTCCCTGGCAAGGCTTCGCGTCTTCCGATTATTTCCCCCTGCTGCCCTATTTGGGATTCTTCCTTATAGGCAGTGCACTGGGCAAGAGCGTTTACCGCAAAAAAGAAAGTCTCCTGCCACAGGTGAATGCAAACAATTTTTTGATACGCTTTTTATCCCTGTGCGGCAAGCAGTCTTTGTGGATCTATATGCTCCATCAGCCGTTGCTAAGCGGAATTTTCTACCTTATCACACTTTCCTGACAGAGGTGCTTTTATGAAACGTTTTTTGAAACCTTCTGAACTTCCCGTTCTTATACTGTGCAGCGCCGCGCTGACCTTTGTCGCACGGGCACTGCTGTTTATTACCGCAGTTGGCGGTGTTGGCCGTGGGCTTCTGCGTACCGGCTCATTACCTGATATTGCAAGCTGGTTCCTCGTTGCCGTTACCCTGGGACTTTTACTCGTAGGTACCTGGAAAATGCGTGACCCGGTCAAATACAGCCGTCAATCCCGTAGTGCTCTGCTTGCTACCATTGCTATGTCAATTGCAGCAGTCAGCTTTTGCTTCACTTCCCTCCGGGGACTGCTTTCTGCAACAGACACGGTGGGTCTTATCAGTGCATCGCTGGGACTCCTTGCTGCGGCATCTTTGGGATTGCTTGCCTGGGGACGCATGCGGGGCAAACAGCTTAACATGGTTTTTCACGGCATCGTTTGTCTGTATCTGATGCTCCATTTGGTATCCCACTACCGGCTGTGGAGCTCCAGCCCCCAGCTGCAAAGCTACGCCTTTGAACTTCTGGCTATCGTATTCGTGATGCTGGCCTGCTACCATCGTGCGGCTGCTGATGCCGGTCATGGCATTTGCCGTTCCCATACCCTCTGCTCCCTTGCGGCTGTTTATTTTTGTATTGCCGCATTGCCGGGCTGTGATAATCCAATCTTTTTCATCGGCTCTGCCATTTGGATGTTCTGCACACCTTGCCGCTTGTCGTCTTCCCGGCAGAGGTCATAAGCATGTACTTGCCGGAATATGTCCAACAATGTGTGGACGCGTTGGAGTGTGCTGGCTTTGTCGGCTATGCTGTGGGCGGCTGTGTCCGGGACTCTCTGCTGGGGCTGACACCTCAGGACTATGACTTGTGTACCGATGCGTTGCCCGCCCAGACGAAAACCGTCTTTGCTGAATACGATTTGGTACTGGCCGGAGAAAAGCATGGCACGGTGGGCGTGATCACCGATGGCGGCGTGGTGGAGATTACCACATTCCGCACCGAGGGGGATTACACCGACAGCCGGCATCCCGGCTGGGTGGAATTTGTAAAAACCATTGAGGGTGATCTTTCACGGCGGGATTTTACCGTTAACGCCATGGCCTACTCCCCCAGTCGGGGACTTGCTGACCCCTTTGGCGGTCAGGACGATTTGGCCAAGGGGATTTTGCGTGCCGTGGGTTGTGCGGCTACACGATTCACAGAGGACGCTTTGCGGATACTGCGGGGCGTGCGTTTTGCTGTGCGGTATCATCTGAAACCGGAAGCGGACACCTTGCAGGCCATGTTTTCCAAGGCGAACTTACTGGATAACATTGCCCGGGAACGGGTATTTGATGAGTTATGTAAACTTCTGCCTCTGATTACCGCTGAGGATCTGCTGAATTTCTCACCCATACTGGTGCAAGTGATCCCGGAGCTGAAACCCACCTTGGGATTCCAGCAACACAACCGCAACCACATCTACGATGTATATACCCACATCTGTCATGTGACCGCAGCTGTCCCCCAGGAGCTATCTCTTCGCTGGGCGGCATTGCTTCATGATATTGGCAAGCCCGGTACTTTTTCCTGGGGTGAGGACGGTCAGGGTCATTTCTACGGACATGACCGCCTCAGTGCAGAAATGGCAGACGAAATTTTGCTCCGCTTAAAAGCCCCCAACGCTCTGCGTGAGGAAGTGGTATTTCTCATCGCCCACCACATGATGCGTCCGGAGCCGGACAAAAAACTGCTGCGTCGGCATTTGAGCAAATGGGGCACGGAACGGCTGAATAAGTTATTGCTTCTGCAATGTGCCGATTCCGGGAGCAAGGGTGTACCCGGAAAGACCTTTCCTTTCGACGAAATCCAGGCTGTGATGGATGAGATTATTGCAGAAAACAGTTGTCTGACTCTGAAAGATCTGGCCGTCAACGGCCATGATCTCATGGCCTTGGGCCTTTCCGGACAGGCTGTGGGACAATGCCTGAACAGGCTTCTCTCCCGGGTTTTGGACGAGGAATTACCCAACGAAAAATCGGCACTGATTGCCGAAATCAGGAGGACGTATCTATGAAAATTGCCATTGTTACCGGTGCAAGCTCCGGCATGGGCCGGGAATTTGTGCTGCAATTAGGTCAATATGTTCAGGTGGATGAAATCTGGGTCATTGCCCGTCGTCAGGAGGCTCTGGAATCTCTGAAAACAGAGGTCAGCACCCCTGTCCGGGCCATCAGTCTGGATTTGCTGAACAAGGACAGTTTTGAATCCTTCAAGGTTCTTTTGGAAGAAAGCAAACCGGATATCCGCCTGCTGGTTAATGCTGCCGGCTTTGGAAAATTCGGCAGTTTTGAAAATATTGCTTTGGAAGATGATTGCCGCATGATTGAGCTGAACTGCACTGCTTTGGTGCGGATGACCCGGCTGTGCATCCCCTATATGCAACCCGGCAGCCATATTCTGCAGCTGGACAGTCTTTCCGCTTTCCAGCCTGTGCCTTACATCACCACTTACGGTGCTACCAAGGCGTTTGTCCTCAGTTATTCCCGGGCCATGAACCGGGAGCTGAAAGACCGGGGTATCCGGATGATGGCCATGAATCCCGGTTGGGTGAAAACGGAATTTTTCAACCATGCCTGTCAAACCAATGATAAGGTGCAGTATTACGATCGCCTTTACGAGGCTGATTTCTGTGTGGCGTACGGACTGAAAGACCTGTATCGCTCGAAAAAGGACTATTCCGTTCCCGGATTTTTCACCCGGATGCAGGTGCGTCTTGTGAAGCTCCTGCCCCATGGCATGGTGATGAATACCTGGCTGAATCAGCAGAAAAAGGCGAAAAACAACGAAAATCTCACCGTCGAGGGACGTAAATAACGGAGAAACATGGACCAACAAACAGGAAAATATTATACAAGCATCGGTTTGCTGGCCCATGTGGATGCCGGCAAAACCACGCTGTCCGAAGCCTTGCTGTATCAAAGCGGCACACGGCGGAGTCTGGGCCGGGTGGACAATAAGGATGCGTATCTGGATCACTATGCCCTGGAACGGGCACGGGGAATTACCATTTTTTCCAAACAGGCGTTGCTATCCACGGAGCAGCTTGCCATCACTCTGGTTGACACGCCGGGACATGTGGATTTTTCCGCTGAGGCGGAGCGAACCTTGCCTGTTTTGGACAGTGCCATTTTGGTCATCAGCGGAACGGACGGGATTCAAGCCCACACGTTGACCTTGTGGCAGCTTTTGGAGCGTCACGGTATTCCCGTGGTGCTGTTTATCAACAAAATGGATCTGGCCGGTGCGGATCGGGACAGGCTTCTGGAGCAACTGCAAAAGGAATTGTCCTCCGGCTGTGTGGATTTTGATGCTGAGCCGGACAAGCTCCTGGAAAACGCCGCTATGTGCGACGAGGAATCTCTGGAACGGTATTTACAAACCGGTGCACTTTCACAGGAAGATATCCGGAATTTGATTGCAAAGCGTAAGCTGTTTCCCTGTATTTTTGGCTCTGCTCTGCGTATGGAGGGCATTGACGCACTTTTGGCAGTATTGGATGCTTACCTGCCCCGTCCCGTGCGGCACACCGAATTTGGTGCACGGGTTTATAAAATCTCCCGGGATCCTCAGGGAAACCGGCTGACCTGGCTGAAAATCACCGGAGGGACATTGTCCGTCCGGTCTCCTATATGTTATGTAAACCAAGATGGTGATACCCTGGAGGAAAAGGCCGTTCAGCTGCGGCTGTATTCCGGAGAAAAATTCACGGCAACGGAACAGCTTTCTGCGGGTCAGCTAGCTGCTGTGACCGGTCTGAGTGCCACCTACGCCGGGCAGGGATTGGGTGCAGAAATTGGGGACATCTCCCCTGCTCTGGAACCCATCATGTCCTACCACATCCATCTGCCCAAAGGGGTGGATGCCGCCGCTGCTTTGCCGTTACTTCGGCAATTGGAGGAGGAAGACCCCACCCTCCGTTTGATGTGGGAAGGCGGCAGTATCTTTATTCGCATCATGGGCAAGGTGCAGTTGGATATCTTCCGCAGTTTGGTAAAAGAGCGGTTTGATCTGGATATCACCTTGGATACCGGGCGTATTTTTTACAAAGAAACCATTGAAAATACCGTAGAAGGTGTGGGACATTTTGAGCCGCTACGCCACTATGCGGAGGTCCATCTTCTTTTGGAGCCCCGGCCTCAGGGAACGGGGCTGGAATTTACTTCTACTTGTTCTTCGGATTTCTTGGACCTGGCGTTTCAAAAGCTGATCATGTCCCACATGCAGGAAAAGGTACATCGGGGCATTCTTACCGGCTCACCCATTACGGATATGAAGATCACGTTGGTCAGCGGCAAGGCTCACCTCAAGCACACCGAGGGCGGTGATTTCCGTCAAGCCACCTATCGAGCCATCCGGCAGGGACTGATGCAAGCAAAATCCGTGCTTTTGGAACCCTATTACAGCTTTGTGCTGACTGTTCCCACATCTCAGATTGGCCGGGCCATTACGGACATCCGGGCCATGTGCGGCGAATTTGACGCTCCCCAAAGTGTTGGTCAGTCTTCTATTCTTCGCGGAATTGTTCCGGCCGCTGAATTTGGGGATTATCCGGATCAACTGGCATCCTACACCCAGGGTCTTGGTCGGCTGCAAATTACGCTGGACGGGTACAAGCCCTGTCACAACACCGAAGCGGTGGTGGCGGAGCTGGGTTATGATCCCGAGGGCGATCTGGAAAACACGCCGGACTCTGTGTTCTGTGCCCACGGTGCGGGCTTTACGGTAAAATGGCACGAGGTGCCTGAGTACATGCACCTGGAAAGCTGCTTACAGGCAAAAAAAGAGCCCCAAATCATTCAGAAAAATCTATCCCTGGATGACCGGGAGCTGGAAGCCATCATGCGTCGGGAATTCGGCGAGCAAAAGACCGTGCTTTACCGGCCGTCACAACGGAGCGAATCCGATTCCTTGCGGAGCATCAAACCGCTGAAACAGCAATATCTCATTGTGGATGGCTATAACATTATTTTTGCATGGGATGATTTGGCACAGATCGCCAAGGATGATCTGGAAAATGCCCGGAAACAGTTGTGCGACCAGCTTAGCGACTACGCCGGATTCCGAAAAAGTCGCATCGTGGTGGTTTTTGACGGCTACAAGGTCAAGGGAAATCCCGGAGAAAAGGTGCAGCACCATAACATTCAAGTGGTGTACACCAAGGAAAACGAGACCGGGGATTGCTATATTGAAGGCCTGGTGGCCCAGGTCGGAACCAATTATAATCTGCGGGTGGCTACTTCCGATTCTTTGGTACAGTTGGGTGCATTACGCTCCGGTGTATTGCGGATGAGTGCCCGGGAATTGCGGGATGAACTGGATAGGGCTAAGGAAGAAATGAAGGAACATTACAAAAAGTCATAAACAATCCCGCCTGTCGGACAACGGCAGGCGGGATTGTTATTGTTGCTGTTCCAGATAAATCAAAAGAACGGCGATGTCTGAGGGGCTGACACCGGAGATACGGCCGGCCTGTCCGATGGACAGTGGGCGGATTTCGGCTAGCTTTTGCCGGGCTTCCAGGCGCAGACCTGCGATGTCCTCATAGTGGATATCCGGGGGCAAAAGCCTGGATTCTTCCTTGCGGAACTCTTCCACTTGCCGTTGCTGGCGTTCCAGGTAGCCGGCATATTTGACCTGAATCTCCACCTCGTTGGTGACGGCTTCCGGCAACTCCGGGCGGTCAATGTCAAAGGGGGCAAGGTCGGCATAGCTCACCTGAGGACGGCGGAGCAAGTCAGCCAGACGGGCGGAATTGGCCACCGGTGCGGTTTCTTTTTCCGTGAGCATGGCGTTTAAGGCATCGTTTGCCGGGATGCCGTTGCTTTCCAGGCGACGGACTTCCCGGCGGACGGCCTCGTATTTTGCTTCCACCTGTGCCAGTCTTTCCGGGGGGACAAGGCCGATGGCTGCACCCAAATGGGTCAGGCGTTGGTCGGCGTTGTCCTGCCGGTGCAAAAGCCGATATTCGCTGCGGCTGGTCATGATCCGGTAGGGCTCGTCCGTGCCCTTGGTTACCAGATCGTCGATGAGCGTGCCGATGTAACTGCTTTCCCGTGTCAGGACAAAGGGTGCTTTGCCCTGGATTTTCAGGGCGGCATTGATACCGGCTACCAGACCCTGGACGGCGGCTTCTTCATAACCGGAAGAACCGTTGAACTGGCCCGCTCCGTAAAGGCCGGAGACAGCTTTGACTTCCATGGTGGGAAGCAAGGCGGTGGGGTCGATACATTCGTATTCGATGGCATAGGCCGGACGCATCATTTCCGCATTTTCCAGGCCGGGGATGGTGTGCATCATGGCCAGTTGCACATCTTCGGGCAAACTGGAAGAAAAGCCTTGGATATACAGCTCTTCCGTATCCAGGCCGCAGGGTTCGATAAACAGTTGGTGCCGGGGTTTGTCAGCAAAGCGGTCGATTTTTGTCTCAATACTGGGGCAGTACCGGGGGCCAACACCGGAGATGGTGCCGTCGAACATGGGACTGCGGTGGAAATTGGCCCGGATGATTTCGTGGGTCCGTTCGTTGGTATAAGTCAGGTGGCACACGGCGGTGTTATTCACCGGAGTTTCGGTACGGAAGGAAAAGGGCTCGGGAATGTCGTCGCCGGGTTGGAGCTCCATTTTGGAGAAGTCCACGCTCCGCCGGTTGATGCGGGGCGGTGTGCCGGTTTTGAAACGACGCAAAGGCAGACCCAAGGCACGCAGGTTATCCGCAAGGCCGATGGAGGGGTGCATGCCGTCCGGACCGGAGGGAATGACGGATTCACCGGTGATGACAGTGCTGTCCAAGTATGTGCCGGTAGCAATGATCACGGCTTTGGCGGTGTAGATTGCTCCCAGTTGTGTTTGTACACCGGTGACGGCACCGTTTTTGGTAAGAACGGCGGTAATCTGTGCCTGTTTCAATTGCAGATTCTCCTGCAATTCCAGGGTATGTTTCATCACCTGCTGGTATTTTCGCCGGTCTGCCTGGGCTCGCAGAGAATGAACAGCCGGGCCTTTACCCCGGTTGAGCATCCGGTACTGGATACAGGCTTTATCGGCCGCCACGGCCATTTCACCGCCCAGAGCATCCAGTTCCCGGACAAGGTGGCCTTTACCTGTGCCGCCGATGGCGGGGTTACAGGGCAGATTGGCAACAGCATCCATATTGATGGTAAACAGGATGGTGCTCAGGCCCAGGCGAGCAGCGGCCAATGCCGCTTCAATGCCAGCATGTCCGGCACCGATGACGGCTACATCGCAGTCGCCTGCGTGATAGGTGGTCATAGGGATTCCTCCGTAAAAGGTGTGCTTGGCTCTCCCTCTGGGAGAGGCAAGTGGGTTATGCTTCCTCTGCGGTTTTCTTTTCCACAGGGGGAAGGACGAAAGGTTTGCAAATAATTTCACAGCGGTTGATGGGCGTACCAAGGGCGTGGAATTTTTCCTCGTAGCCGGTCATGATGCCCACGATGCCGTTTTCGTGCAGGTTTCGGGTCAGATTTTTCACTTCCAGGCCGCATGCGGCGAATTCCTCTACGGAGAACTCGAAGAGGGGGGCATTGTCGGTTTTGAAGTGGATTTCTCCGTTTTCTTTCACCACACGGCAGTATTTGTCCAAAAAGGTACGGTAGGTCAGGCGGCGTTTGGCGTTTTTCTTCCGGGGCCAGGGGTCTGGGAAGTTGATAAACAGCCGGTCAATTTCACCGGGGGCAAAAATTTCCTCGATATTTGCCACGTCCATGTCGATATAGAACACATTGGTAAGACCCATGGCCTTGGCTTTTTCCATGGCCACCACCACAGCTTCCCGGCAACGCTCCACAGCAATCAGCAGAACGTCGGGATTGGCGGCGGCGGTTTCTGCGGTGAATTTTCCCTTTCCGCAACCAACCTCAACCCAGAGGGCGGTGCAGTCCGGTTTCAGTTGCCGCCAAAGGCCCTTGTGGGCGGCGGCATCGTCGATGCGATACGCTTCACAGGCGGCCATGCGGGGTTCTAAATTACGCATTTTTCTCATTCTCATAACGGTTTCCTCCGGTGGAGTATAAAAAGATCAATTTCAATGGAGTATTATAGCAGAAAACTGCCCTTTCGTCAAAACTTTTTGTAAATATCCCCCGGGTGGGCTTGCATACGGCGTTTTTTTGGGGTATAATGCCAAAAAGACAGGAAGGGAGGCACATTTATGAGTGACCATCACCACGAACATGACCATGCCTATATGCACGCCCATGGCATTGCTCACGAGCACGGCCATGTACACGAGAATCAAAAAGCGGTGGTCAACCGTCTGGCCCGGGCCATCGGTCATCTGGAAAAGGTGAAGCGGATGGTGGAAGAGGGCTATGACTGCTCCGATGTGCTGATTCAGCTGGCAGCAGTTCGTTCGGCTTTGGAAAACACCGGAAAGGTGATCTTGCAGGATCATATGCGTCACTGCATGGTGGATGCCGTTGCAGCCGGGGATACAGATGCCATTGAGGATCTGTGTCAGGCGATTGAGAAGTTTATAAAGTAAGCAAAAGGGACTGCGCAGGCAGTCCCCTTTTTTGTTTATTGGGAAAGTTGCATCTTCGGATGCAACTTTCTTTTTTTCTGGGTGTTTGATTGAAAGGGAGGGACACTATGGAGGCGAAAAAGGGCGACAAGGAACTACACAAACGCATCCGGTCCGGGACGCTGACACGATCCGATGTGGCAAGGCGTTTGGCAGAACTGGCATTCGGTAAGGCCAATGACTGTGTAAAGCTGGTGCTGGATGAGGATGCCAAATTGGACGGACTGGATCTGAGCCTACTGACGGAGCTGAAACGCAACGACAAAGGCACATTGGAAGTGCGGCTGGTGGACAGGCTTCGGGCGTTGGAGCAGCTGGCGGTATTGGCACAAAGCAGCGGAACGGATCTGGAATCGTTTTTACAGGCCATGCAGGGAAATGGAGAGCCGGAATGAAATACCGGGCGTTTTCGGAAAAACAGAAAACGGTGCTTTCCTGGTGGGTTCCGGGTAATCCTCATCACAGCCGGGAGGCCATTGTCTGTGACGGTGCGGTGCGTTCGGGAAAGACTCTGGCCATGGGGCTGTCTTTCTTTCTGTGGGCCATGGTGTGCTTTGACGGGCAGCGGTTCGGTGTGTGCGGCAAGACCATAGCATCACTAAGGCGGAATGTTTTGTCGGAAATTCTGCCGAGACTTTCTGGAATGGGGGCGACCTGGAAGGAAAAACGGACGGAAAATCTGGTGACAGTGACGTTCCAGGGGCACGAAAATCAGTTTTACATCTTCGGCGGGCGTGACGAAAGCTCTGCAAGTCTCATTCAGGGCATTACTTTTGCAGGGGTTCTGTTGGATGAAGTAGCGTTGATGCCCAAGTCCTTTGTGGAGCAGGCCTGTGCCCGGTGCTCTGTGGAGGGAAGCCGGCTGTGGTTCAACTGCAATCCCGCTGGGCCCAGTCATTGGTTTTACAAGGAATGGATCCTGGAGGCGGACAAGCGGAACTGTCTGCGTCTGCATTTTACCATGGCTGACAATCCCTCGCTGACGGATGCCATTCGGGCCCGGTATGAGCGGCTGTACTCCGGAGTGTTTTACCGCCGGTTTGTGCTGGGGCAATGGGCTCAGGCGGAGGGGCGGGTATACGATTTCTTTGAGCCGGATATGGTCAAGCCCGTTCCAACCGGGAATTTTGACAAATGGTACATTTCCTGCGATTACGGAACAGTCAATCCCACGTCCATGGGGTTGTGGGGGCTGCAAAAGGGCGTGTGGTATCGGGTGAAGGAATTTTATTTCGACTCCCGGGCCAAGCATCGGCAGATGACCGACGAGGAGTATGCGGCGGCTCTGAGCAAGCTGGCCGGGGGCAGGCCCATCACAGCGGTGATCGCCGACCCCTCTGCCGCCAGCTTTATCGAGACGCTCCGGCGGCATGGCTGGGTGGTACGCAAGGCGGAGAACGAGGTTCTGTCCGGCATCCGGCTGACGGCAGATTGCTTAAAGACAGGGAAAATGGTCATCTGCGAAGGGTGTAACGATCTGCTCCGGGAAATGGATGAGTATGCGTGGGATCTCACCAGCGAATCCAAGGACCGGGTAAAAAAGGAGCACGACCACGCCATGGACGAGATGCGGTATTTCGCCGCGACGGTACTGGGGAAAACATCGGTTGGTTTTGCAGTTGCGGCTGTGGAACGCCGAAAATAAGAAAGGAGCAAAGTACATTGAAACGAAAACATCAGGAGGGGGCTTTGACGGCAAACGCCTGCCAATTGCGGAGCGGTCAGACCCATCCCTTTGGCGCGTTGCGGGGGTTTGTGCCGCTGGGTGCCGGAGAAGAGCATATCTACCGGCAGTTACGGGAAGCCATCCCGGTACTGGATGCGGCGGTGGGAAAGCTGACCCGGCTCAGCGGTGGCTTTGGCGTGCAATGCCGGAGCCGGGAAAGCCAGGAAAAACTGGAGAAATTTCTGCGTTTTGTGCCTTGCGGCCGGGGGCAGGTAGGCATTGACAGCTTTCTGTCCGGGTTTGTGGACAGCTTGCTGGTTTATGGCCGCAGCGTGGGAGAAATGGTCATTGATCGGGGCAGGCTGAAGGCGGTCTGCTGGGGGGATGTGACCCAGTTGCAAGTGATGGAAGGGGAACATCCCCTGGATGTGGAATTGTGGGGCCCGGACAGCAAGGGCCGTATGGGAGCACTCCCCTATCAGCATCTTTTGCTGTTTACCACATTGAATCCCGAGGCGGCACATCCTTACGGCGTGAGCATTTTCCGTGGGATGCCCTTTTTGGCGGATATTCTGATGAAGATATATGCCACCATCGGCACCAACTGGGAACGGGCCGGAAATGTGCGGTACAGCGTGGTCTGCAAAAATTCGGAGAACATGGATCCGTCCACAGCTCAGGAGCGTGGCAAGCAGGTTGCATCAGAATGGAGCCGGGCCATGGAAGATGCCAAGACCGGAACGGTGCGGGATTTTGTGGCTGTAGGAGATGTGGAGATCAAGGTCATTGGCGGCGAGGCCCCCATTCTGGACTCCCAGGTGCCGGTGCGGCAGATTTTGGAGCAATTGGTGGCCAAAACCGGCCTGCCCCCCTTCCTGCTGGGGCTGAATTGGAGCACCACGGAGCGGATGAGTACCCAGCAGGCGGATATTCTGACATCGGAGCTGTGGGCACTCCGTCGGACGGTGGAACCCATCCTGCACAAAATCTGCAAGACCTATCTTGCCCTGGAAGGACTGGATGATCGGGTGGAAATTACGTGGAACGACATCAGCTTGCAGGATATTACGGAAGAAGCCAAAGCGGAACTTTACAAAGCCCAGGCGGCAAAATACCGCATGGAAGCAAATGAAGGAGGAAACCAATGAAAGTTCAGAAGGAAACCCAGGTGGCCACCACCGGCGTAGCCACACCGGCCCAGTTGGAAGCCATCAATGCCCAAGCAAAGGCGGAGCTGACCGCTGAGCAGGTATACGTCTTCTCGGTGCGGCTGTGTGACGATCAGATCGACCGGGATCTGGAACGGTTTGACACGGCGGCATTACCGGAACTGGCCAGAATGTTTGTGGGAAAAACCGGGATCGTGGACCACAAGTGGAGTGCCAGCGGTCAGGTAGCCCGGATCTTTGAGACACAGGTGGTTCAGGAGGATGGGGTCAGCTACATCAAGGCGTGGGCCTATATCCGTCGGGGCGGCAATGCCGAGGAGGTCATTGCCGATATTGAGGCGGGCATCAAGAAGGAGATTTCCGTGGGCTGTGCCATGGGACGGGCGGTCTGCTCCATCTGCGGCGGCGAGTACGGCACTTGCGGCCATCAAAAGGGCGAGCACTATGACGGGATGCTCTGTTGCGTAATTCTGAAAGAGCCCATGGATGCCTACGAATTCTCCTTTGTGGCAGTACCTGCCCAGCGGGATGCCGGGGTCATCAAGGGTCTTGGTGAGGGCAAGCGGTGCTTGAAAGAACTGGCGGATGAGTTCGGCGTCCAGGGGGAATACCGGGCTCTGTTTGTTCAGGCACAGTTGGGTAAGAAGTATGAAAAGCAGTTGCAGGATGAAGTGGTGCGACTGTTCCTGGGTCTGGATATGGGCATGGAAGAGCCGGTACTACGCAGTATCGCCCAGAAAGTCAGTGCGGAGGAGTTACTCCATCTGAAACAGGCTCTGGAAGCACGGATGGCGGAATATTTTCCGGTACAGACGCAACTGCACAGCCGTGATGCCAAACAGGAAGTGGAAAACGGCTTTTTGATTTAGGGATTACCGGAAAACCGGTGACCATATATTTTATTTTAGGAGGAAACAAAAATGGGTTATGACAATCTGAGACTGGAAAAAGGCATGTACCGTCAGGCGGGCATGAGCTTTACCCAGGTGCTGGAGTCCCTGGACCCCAGTGAAAACTATCGCGGCACGGCTCTGGAAGGCACCGATGCATTCCAGCGTCAGTTGAAGCGATTCGGCATTCGCGCCAAGGGTGCAGGTTCTTCTCCCGTGGAGAAGTTTTTCAGCACCACAGATTCCGCAGTCCTGTTCCCGGAATACATCGCAAGAACCGTCCGTCAAGGCATGGAGGAAAATGACATCCTGCCCGACATCGTGGCTACCACCACAGAGATCGATTCTCTGGACTACCGTTCTATCTACTCCAATCCTACCGAAGAAGCCAAGGAACTGGAAGATGTGCCCGAGGGTGGGGAAATTCCCACCACAGAGGTCAGTTCCAAGGAGCATCTGGTACATCTGGCCAAACGAGGCAGAATGCTGGTTGCTTCCTATGAGGCCCTGCGTTTTCAGAAGCTGGATCTGTTCGGTGTGATGCTGCGTCAGATCGGTGCTTACATCCAGCAGCAGCAAATGATTGATGTGATAAATGTGCTTTTGGTGGGCGATGGCAATGACAACGCCGCTGTGCAGTACACTATCGGCACAAGCCCCATTTCCGGCACAAAGGGTACGTTGGGTTACGATCAGATGGTGGAATTTTGGAGTCAGTTCCATCCCTACACTATGAACAGTATTCTGTGCTGCGGCAGCACTCTGAACCAAATCCTGAAAGTGCCGGAACTGCAGAATCCGCTGACCGGACTGAATTTCCAGGGTACCGGCAAGCTGACCACGCCTCTGGGTGCGAAGCTCCATCGCTCCGATGTGGTTCCCGAAAACATGATCATCGGTCTGGACAAGCGTTACGCTCTGGAATTGGTACGTGCCGGGGACGTGATGGTGGAGTACGACAAGCTCATTGACCGTCAGTTGGAGCGTGCTGCCATCACTTCCATTTCCGGCTTCGGCAAGATCTGTACCGGTGCCGTCGCTGTTTTGAACGTATGAGCCTCGTAGAGCAGATTTATGCCCAGGCATTGGTGCTGACCCAGGACTCCACTGACAAGAATCTGCCCTTGCTGGAAGTATTTTGTCGCAGTGCAGAAAATGCACTGCGGCAGAAACTCCGGGACGGGATCACCCCGGAAGACTGCAAGGCGGATTTCATTGCGGCAGCCAGCCTGCTGGCATTGGCAGCATTGTCAGAAACCGATGACGTGGCACAGATGGAGCATATCAGTGCCGGGGATATTACCCTGCGGCGGGGCAGTACAGATTCAGCAGCTTGCTGTCTACGCTATCAGGCAGAGGTGGTTATGATGCCCTATTTGAAGGATAAATTCGCGTTTTTGGGGGTATAAGCATTGCAAAAACTGGTGGACAAGATCTTCCGGAAATATGGCGTGCCCATCACCGTTCAAACGAATAACGAAACGTATCTGGTGAACGGATTCGTGGAGAATGCTGCTACTTCAGCCAGAAAATATCTGCTGTCGGAATACGCTCCTTTGGGAGAGATCCCTCAGGGGTATTACGTGATTCTTTTGCCCCGGTATGAGGCACGGTTGGGTCGGGAAGTGATGTACGGTGCAAAATGGTGCATCATCCGGCGGATCGAGCAGATATGGTTTCAGGATAAGGTGCTGTATGATTGGTGCCTTTGTGAGGAAAGGGGGAAGCCGGATACATGGGGCAATTGATTATCGATGAAGTCATCCAGCTCCTGAAAGACGGAGGGATCCGTGCGGATGCGGCGTTTCCTACCGGGTCGATGCGGCGGGTTTCAGAGCCTGTTGCGGCGGTAAGTCTGAGCCGGGCAGACCTGCAAGAGCACACCGCTGAGGTACTGGTGGAGATCCTGGGGCCTAAGGAAGGCGGCGGCTATCTGTGTCAGAAAACGGCATTGGAAGCCTGTGCGATTCTGGAAGAGGCAGGGGCGGTCTGCTGTCAGAGCAATTGCGAATTTGTCAGCAGATCCAATCTGTTCCGGGTACCGGTAAAGGCGGTATTCCGAGGCACGGCCAGATATAATGATCTGGAAGAATTGCCCCAATATACAGTCGTGACCGGGCCACTCACTTTGACCTACGCCTGCGGCTTTTCTTCCAGGCAAGTGCTGGATAGCACGGTTACATCCTTGCAGGATGCTCCGTGGGAAGTTACCGTGGAAGAATTTTTTCCCTGGGGCGTAGAAGATTCGTTGGAAGCGGACGAGCCCTTTGAAATGGATCTTCGCTGCATGGGAAACATCGAGCGGTTTGAGAGTTGCGTCTGGACCGAACGAAAGCGGATCGCCGAGGAATTGGGAATCCGGCAGGTCCGAAAAGCAAAGGCAACCGGAAGAATACAAACAGCATAAAGGAAGAGTCCGCCGAAAGGCGGACTTTTTCTTTGTGTGCCGAAAGAAAAAAATTCTGGAAGTTGCGTGCAACCCCTTGCGTTTGACACGGATTTGGAGTAACATAGAATAAGAAAATCCAAGACGGAAAGGAATTTCAAATTATGATCAAAGTAGACATTTCCAATGTATGGGGCCAGCTATCACTGCCGGATCTTCTGGCTGTGGAGCAGGAAGTGGCCACCGCCCATCAGACTCTGGCTGACGGCACCGGTGAAGGCAACGACTTCCTGGGCTGGCTGGACCTGCCTGTGGCGGAAGAAACGGAAGAAATGAAGCGTATTCAGAAAGCGGCGGACTGGATCCGTGCCAACAGCGATGTGTTTGTCGTTGTGGGTATCGGCGGCAGCTATCTGGGCCCCCGTGCGGCCATTGAGCTGATGCAGGGTTGCAATCACAACATCGGCAAGGGCAAGGGCGATCCTCAGATCTATTTTGCCGGCAACACCCTGTCCACCCGGGCATGGAACGAGCTGCAGCGATTGCTGGAGGGCAAGGACTTCTCTCTGGCGGTGATCTCCAAGTCCGGCACCACCACAGAGCCCGCCATTGCATTCCGGGCACTGAAATGGATGCTGGAACGCAAATACGGTACCGACGGTGCCAGCAAGCGTATTTTTGCCATTACCGATCCTGCCAAGGGTGCATTGCGGCAGATGGCCACGGAAGAAGGCTGGGAGAGCTTTATCATCCCCCCTGCCGCCGGTGGTCGTTATTCTGTGCTGACGGCTGTGGGTCTGCTGCCCATGGCGGTGGCCGGTATTGACATCCGCAAGGTGATGAAGGGTGCGTATGACGCCAAGGTGGAATACAATTATGTCCGTTCCTTTGAAAACCCCGTGTGGCTGTATGCCGGTGTCCGCAATCTGCTGTACCGCCATGGCAAGGTCACAGAAATTATGGCCTCCTGGGAGCCTGGCTACAAGATGATGGGCGGCTGGTGGCAGCAGCTCTTCGGCGAGTCCGAGGGCAAAGACGGCAAGGGTATTTTCCCGGTTTCTGTGGAATTCACCGCAGATCTGCACTCTCTGGGTCAGATGATCCAGCAAGGTGAGCGGAACATTTTTGAGACCATGATCCGCTTTGACGCTCCCGAAAAGACCGCTGTGGTGGGTTCTGACGCAAAGAATCTGGACGGACTGAACTATCTGGCCGGCAAGCAGCTGGACTTTGTGGACGAGCAGGCCTATCTGGGCACACTGGCGGCCCATGTGGACGGCGGCGTACCGGTGATCACTATGGAAATGGGCAAGCTGAACGACGAAAAGCTGGGTGAAATGTTCTATTTCTTTGAGCTGTGCTGCGGCGTTTCCGCCTACATGCTGGGGGTCAATCCCTTCAATCAGCCGGGCGTGGAATTCTACAAACGGAATATGTTCCAGCTTTTGGGCAAGCCCGGATACGAAATTTAATAAAAAAATGGCACAGAATTCATAAATACCTCTTGCAAAATGTGACACTAACTGGTAAAATGACCATACAGCCAAGAAATAGGCTGAGCAAAGGAGGAGTTTTCCTATGATTAAAGTGATTATGGGCCTGAAAGGCTCCGGCAAGACCAAGAAGCTGATCGATTCCATCAACGAGGCTGTCAAGCAGGCCAGCGGTGATGTGGTTTGCATCGAGTACGGCAAGAAGCTGACTTATGATGTGAACTACCGTGTCCGTTTGGTTGACTCCGAGGAGTATGCCATTTCCAACAGCGATATGCTGAAAGGCTTCCTCAGCGGTCTGCATGCAGGCAATTTTGATATAACCAACGTTTACATCGACAACCTGTACAAGACCATCGGTTCTGACCGTGCAAATGGCGAAGAATTCGTAGCATGGTGTGCAAAGTTTGCAGAAACCAACAACATGAACATCACCATCACCATTTCCGATGAAGTGGAGAAGGCTTCCGAGGAAGTTAAGAAGTATCTGTAAAAAACATAAAAAAGCTCCGCTGTGCTTTCGCACAGCGGAGCTTTTGCGTATTGGGGTTATGCCAGCACCGATTCCAGTAGATTTCTCACTTTCTCTATCCGTCCGGTGGCAAACGGACTTTCCAATCTGGCTTCCTCCACAAAGCTCAGAAAATAAGCCTGCTCCGTGGTCAGCTCCTGCTCATAAAGAGCCAATCCCGTTCCGGTCTCTTCCTGCTCCATTTGATACAGTTGCAGTGCCGCATCGTTACTCACCACGTAACTGATGATGTACATGGGATCTGTATAAAAATGCCCGATCACCACAAAATCCCGGCTGTCCCAATCCCATGCGTCAAAGCCAAAGGACAGGCCAATCTGCTCGTACAGGGCAAAGACGTTTTCCACCGTCGGCTCTTCCAGACGGTACACTTCCTGCTCAAAGGTGGCATAGGCCGCCTGCTCCACATAAATACGCAGGCAGTCCACCATTTTCATCTCCGTCAATTCCCCGTCGCTGTAACACAGGCTGAGGTATTCAAGGCCCTGAGAAAAGAATTCCGCCACATCGATGCCTGCTATGCTCCCGCCGGAGGCGTAATCATTGCAGAAGTGTCCGAATTCGTGGACGAAAGTCAGCTTATCCTGCTGGGTGGCTGAAGGATTGACGAACACATAGGGTGCGGCGTAATCCGTCAGATACACTTCAAAAGAGCCGTCGTATTTTTTCTCGCTGTATGTAAGGTCATAAAGCTCCGCTTCCCGCATAACTTTGAAGGCATTGTGAACCGTTCCGCCCATGGTCTGTGCACAGCTTTCTGCATAGGCAAAGGCCTGCTCCTGGGTGCAAAAATCCCAGGCATTTTCCGCACCGCCCCGGCTTTCCACCTGGCGGTACAGGCTCACCAGTTCCTCCCGGATGTCCTGTAAATAGCTTTCCGCCTGCTGAGGCGTGTAGTCCCGGTAGTGGTAGAAATCGTAGGCAAACTCTCCATAGCTTTCATAGCCCACATATTCCGCGATATCCTGCCGCACTTTTACCAATTCCACGAATACTTCGCCCATGGCTGTGGCGTATTTTTCAAAAAACGCATCAGAATAATACTCCGTGTCCTGGGCTTGGGTGCAAAGGTCGTAGTATTCTTCTTCCAGAGCGGTTTCCTGTTCCATCAGGCTTAAAAATGTCTCGTCCCACACGGACTCACCGGAATAACCGTCGAAAAAGCCTTCGCCGAAGGCCGCGTCCTGTTCCAGTTCCTCTTTTAAGAGACTCTCCGCCAGGGCGTAGAACATTTCTTCCAGCATGGCTTCCACGCTTGCGGCGTTTTGGGCACAGTAATTGTATTCATCCTCCCAGTAAATGTCCGTCATGTCCCGGAAATAGTGGATGCTTGCCAGATTATACTGGGTATAAAAGGTATTGTAGGCGTTGTAAACCTTCCACACCTGTTCCATCAGGGCGTCCTTGTTATCTCCGGATTGGGCCATAATACAGCAATTTCCCAGATCCCTTGCCATGCTGTCAACATCCGGCCGGGCATACTCCATTTCGGAGAAAGGCGTGACCAGTCTCGCCCCAATATCTCCGATCAGTTCCTCAAAACTCATGCCGCTGCAACCGGTGAGCAAAATGGTCACCGCCAGAACCAGGGCGATCCATCTTCCATATTTCATCCCATTCCCCCCCCTTTTTTCTTTCAGCATACCACAAAAACCGCACCCACGCAACCTTTTTGCCCTTTTCTGTATTTCGTGAATAATATTTCCCTTCTTGGCAAACAATACCACCGAACACAAATCCAAGGAGGTTTTTTCATGTTCTCAAAACCCTTTTTTCGCACCTGTGCATTGATTCTGTGCCTGCTGAGTCTTCCCCTGGGTGTCACCGCGTTGGAAGTGGACTGCGACAGCACCTACTGTTTCAGCGTGGAGGATTTCAACGGAGAGGAACCCCTGGTGGGTATCTGCATCACAGATCTGCCGGATGCCGACACCGGTACTGTCATGCTGGGCACCCGGGTGCTTCGTCCCGGAGATATTCTCACCGCCGAGCAGATGGCAAAAATGACTTTTTCCCCTCTGCGTACCGAGCAGGATCAGGAGGCCGTGGTCACATACCTGCCCATCTATGAAAACCGGGTAGATACCGAGACCACCACTGTTATCTCCATCCGGGGCAAGGTGAATCAGGCCCCTGTGGCTGAAGATCAGGCCATTGAGACTTACAAAAATCTGCCCAATCAGGGCACTTTGAAGGTCACCGACCCGGAGGGCCAGTCCCTGACCTATTCCGTCATGCGTCAGCCCAAGCGGGGCACGGTGGAAGTCCGGGCGGACGGCACATTTCTCTATACGCCCAAGAAGAACAAAGTGGGCGTGGACTCCTTCACCTTCACCGCTGCCGACCCTGCCGGCAATGTCTCCCGGGAGGCTACCGTTACGGTGAGCATTCTCAAGCCCGGCAACACCGCCCAGTATACCGATACTGTGGGTTCTGCCTGCCGCTTTGAGGCCGAATGGATGAAAAACACCGGCCTGTTCGTGGGCGAACAGATCGGTGGCAGTCAATGTTTCCAGGAAAACAGAACGGTGAGCAAAGGCGAATTTCTTGCCATGGTGGTCAAAATCCTGAACATCCCCGTGGATGACGGTGCGACCTATACCGGCTATACGGATCAAGTCCCCTCTTGGCTGCAACCTTATCTGGCCGCCGCCATGCGTTCCGGCCTGACCGCAAAACTGCCGGTGAGCGAGACCGGTGCCTTGGGGATTGACGATCCCATCACCGGCTCGGAAGCCGCCGTCATGCTTCAAAATGCCATGGATCTGTCCATCTCTGCCAGTGCCAAGCCGGTGGATAAGGAAGTTCCCGATTGGGCTATGTCCGCTGTGATCGCCATGAATGACAATGGCATTTCCATCAACGGTATTACCGAACTAACCCGGGGCGAAGTGGCTGTGATCCTCTACAAGGCCAGCCGCCTTGCTCCCGAGGCCCCCGGCCTTTCCATGTATCAGTAAAATGCAAACCGCCCGGCGACCCCGGGCGGTTGTATTAAATTCCCAACAGCATATTGGCAAACAGGAAGTAAACCAACAGCGACAAAGCGTCCACGATGGTGGAAATAAAGGGGCTGGCCATGACCGCCGGGTCGAGGCCCATGACTTTCGCCACCATGGGCAGAATACAACCCACGAATTTCGCACACACCACCGTCACCGCCAACGTCAGGCACACCACCGCATTGATGAGCAACGTAATGTCCTCATTGCCCATGAGCATCCGGTCCACCAGCCAAATCTTGGCGAAACACACCACCGCCAGCACAACACCGCAAAGGATTGCCGTACGCAGTTCTTTCCAGATGACCCGGCCAATGTCGGAAAAGGTCAGTTCTCCCAAACTCAGGGCACGGATCACCGTAACGCTGGACTGAGAACCGGAGTTACCGCCCGTACCCATCAGCATGGGAATAAAGGCAGTCAGTGCCACCTGGGCAGCTAATGCACCTTCAAAAGCGGTGATGATCAAGCCTGTAAAAGTCGCCGAAACCATCAGAAGCATCAGCCAGGGGATGCGGTTTTTGAACAGTTCGAAAACGGAACTTTTCATGTAGGTCTTCTCCGAGGGGAGCATACCACCCATGAGTTCCATATCCTCGGTGGCTTCGTCCACCATGACGTCCATAGCGTCGTCCACGGTGACAATACCCACCAGGCGGTTTTCCTTGTCCACCACGGGCAGAGCCAGGAAGTTGTACTTATCGAACATCCGCACCACTTCTTCCTGGTCGGTGTGGGTGGTGACGGAGATCAAATTGGTTAACATAATATCCTGAACCTGGGTCTCGTCATCATCCGCAAGCAACAGATCCTTGACGGTGATCAGACCGATCAGCTTCCGGCCCTGGGTCACATAGCAGGTGTAGATGGTCTCCTTATCCACACCCTGGCGGCGGATGCGAAGTATGGCTTCCTCCACCGTCATTTCCGGACGCAATGCCACATATTCCGTGGTCATCAGCGAGCCTGCGGAATTGTCGGGATACCGCAGGATCTGATTGATGGATCTACGCATTTCCGGGTCTGCCTGTCTGAGGATCCGCTTGACCACATTGGCGGGCATTTCTTCCACCAGATCCGCCGCGTCATCCACATACAGCTCGTCAATAATTTCTTTCAATTCGTTGTCGGAAAAGCTCCGGATCAGCAATTCCTGAGCGTCCGGTTCCATTTCCACAAACGTCTCTGCCGCCAATTCCTTGGGCAGCAGGCGGAAAGCCAGAGGGATCTTCGTCTCCTCAATATCCGCAAACAGCCCTGCTACGTCGCTGGGATTCATGGTGCAAAGCATCTCCCGCAGAGGTAGATACTTCTTTTCTTCCAGCATGGATAGCAGGGCTTTTTCCATAATTTCAAAGCGTTCTGCCATATATTCTCCTCCAATGTATGTACTTGTGAGAACAATATACGCAGGCGTTTTTACAGGCGACACCACAGTGCCGCTATGCTACTTCGCCCGGGTATATTGCCACTATTGCCGGCATCCATGGTGTTCCCTCCTTTAAGAATCAGATGCATCCATTTTATTCCTTTATAGGAGAATTGTCAACCTTGACGATTGCAGGTAGGTGTAATAAAATAAAGTTAGAATATCATTGGGAGGTCACTATGATCCGTATTGCAACCGAAAAAGATATTCCTGCCATGTTGGCGATCTATGCCCCCTATGTGGAAAACACCACCTATTCTTTTGAGTACACCGTTCCCACAATGGAAGAATTTACCCAGCGTTTCCGCAAATACACCGCCCAGTGTCCCTGGCTGGTATGGGAGGAAGAAGGCAGGGTTTTGGGCTATGCCTATGGAAGTCTTCCCTTTGAGCGGGCGGCTTATGCCTGGTGTGCCGAAGTCTCCGTCTATTTGTCGCCGGAGATCCACGGCAAGGGCATCGGCAGAACCCTCTACGCCGCTGTGGAGGAAATTCTGTGGAAGCAGGGATACCGCATCATTTACGCCCTGATCACCACGGAAAATCAAGGGTCGCTTGCTTTTCACGAAAAAGTGGGCTATACCTATTGTGCCCAATTCCCCGGATGCGGTATCAAGTTTGGCAGAAGTTTGGGAGTCATTTGGATGGAAAAGCGGTCGAATTCCGTCGAAATACCCATTTCTCCCCCTGTTCCATGGAGGGAAGTTGTTGAAACCGACAGAAATTAGTTGGATAATTTAGCCAGTTTTACCCTTTCCGAATCCAAATTTATGTGCTATGATAATAGTTAGAGAACGATCGCCTTATTCCCCATTTCACACAAGGAGCTGATTACTATGTTCTTCCAGAAAAAACACTGCATTGCCATGCTTCTGGCCGGCGGTCAGGGCAGCCGCTTGAAAGTCCTTACAGAGAATACCGCCAAACCTGCTGTGCCCTTTGGCGGAAAATACCGCATCATCGACTTCCCCCTGAGTAACTGTGTCAACTCCGGCATTGATACTGTGGGTATTCTGACCCAGTATCAACCTCTGGAACTGAACGAGTACATCGGCAACGGTCAGCCCTGGGGTCTGAACAAGGCTCACAGCCGTGCTCAGGTATTGCCTCCCTACGAGCGGCACGACAAAAAGAGCGGCTGGTATAAGGGTACCGCCAACGCCATCTATCAAAACATTGACTTTATTGACCGGTATAATCCGGATTATGTGCTCGTCCTGTCCGGCGACCATATCTATAAGATGGACTATGCCGCTATGATTGCCTATCATGAAAAGAACGACGCTTCCTGCACCATCGCTGTGCGTACCGTTCCTCTGAAAGAGGCTTCCCGGTTCGGTATCCTCAACACCAATCCGGACAACACGATTTACGAATTTGAGGAAAAACCCAAGGTGCCCAAGTCCACCAACGCATCCATGGGTATTTACGTATTTAACTGGGACGTGCTTCGTGCCGCCCTGATCGCGGACGAGGATGACGAGACTTCTTCCAACGACTTCGGCAAGAACATCATCCCCAATCTGCTGAACCAGGGCCACAAGATGATGGCCTACAACTTCGACAGCTACTGGAAAGACGTGGGTACCATCGATTCTCTGTGGGAAGCCAACATGGAGCTTCTGGGCAAAAACCCGGAATTCGACATCCGTGGCAACGAACGCTCCAAAATTTACGCCCGGAACAACGCCTTACCTTCTTCCTACATTGATGCAGGTGCCAAGACTGTCAACTGCTTCATTGCAGAAGGTTCGGAAATCTACGGCTCTGTAACCCACAGCATCATCTCTATCGGCTGTACGGTGGGTGCTGGTGCGGTGGTGGAAGATTCCGTGGTCATGCCCGGTGTCACCATTGAACCCGGTGCCATCGTCCGTCACGCCATTTTGGGGGAAAACAGCCGCGTGGGCCGCAATGCGGTGGTAGGCGGTGCCTTTGGCCCCAAGGACAAAAAGAAGATCAGCGTCACCAGTAAGGGCACTGTGGTAGAACCCGGCACTGTGCTTGCACCCGGTGAGATGTTGTAAGGAGGGATCATCATGAACGTAATGGGCATTATTTTCGCCAACGACGCCACTTTGGGTGCGTTGACTGACAAACGTACCATGGCATCTCTCCCCTACGGCGGCCGCTACCGTCTGGTGGATTTCCATTTGAGCAATATGGCCGCCGCCGGCGTGCGTCATGTGGGCATCATCACCCGGCACAATTACCAGTCCCTCATGAACCACATCGGCTCCGGCGAAGAATGGGGTTTGGAGCTGGAAGAGGGCGGTCTGGAATTTTTGACCCCCTTTGCAATGAGCAAGAACGACACCTATCACGGCAAGCTCTCCGCTTTGCACGAGGCCATCAACGTGCTGGAATACGGCCCGGAGGATGAATATGTCATCACCGCCGACTCTGCGGTGATCAGTAACATCGATCTGCAAAAGGTGCTGGCATCCCACATTGAAAGCGGCAAGGATGTAACCGTGGTCACCAAATCCGGCATCGCAGACGGCAACAAGCAGTTGGACCTGGCGTTGAAACTGGATAGCAAGGGAATTATTCTGGACATCGCCGTGGACTACATCGCCCCGGCGGACTATCTGGCTTCCATGGATATTTTCGTGATGTCCAAGAAATATCTCCGGGATACCATCCGGGAATTTATTTCTCGGAATCTGTTCCACATGGACCGGGATCTGATTCTGGGTCAATGGCAGAAAAACGCCATTACTATCAACGTCTATCCCTTTGAGGGCATCGCACTTTACAACGAGTCCCTCAATGAGTATTTCCGCAACAGCCTTTCCCTCATTGATGCGGATGTACGCCACGACCTGTTTGAGGGTAACCATCCGGTGTTTACCCGCGTCCGTGACCGGGTACCCAGCTATTACGGCGAGGGCTGTCAGGTGAAAAACTCCATTCTGGCCGACGGTTGCATGCTGGAAGGCAATGTGGAAAACTCCGTGCTGTTCCGTCAGGTCACCATCGGCAAGGATGCCCAGGTCCGCAACTGTGTCATCATGAATGATACCGTGGTGGGCGAAGGTGCACAGCTGGAGTGCGTGATTCTGGACAAGGACGTGGTGGTACGTCCCGGTGCAAAGCTTTTCGGCACATTAAGCCATCCCCTGGTGGTAAAAAGAGGAGAGATCGTATGAGAATTGCCATGATGGCCTCTGAGGGTGCCCCTTATATCAAGTCCGGCGGCCTCGGAGATGTGATGGAAGCGTTGCCCTCCGCCCTTTCCCGGATCGCCGGCAATGAAGTGGTTCTCTTTCTCCCCTATTACAAAAAAATCAAGGACAACCCTGGTTACGCGGTGGAACAGGTGATGCACTTTGACGTGCAGCTGGGCTGGCGTCAGCAGTACGCAGGTCTTATTCGGCTGCGTCGGAAAGACGGCGTCACCGTCTACTTCATCGACAACGATTATTACTTCGGCGGCCGTCCCGGCCCCATCTACGGCGACGGTGACGACGGGGAGCGGTTCGCGTTCTTCTCCAAAGCCTGTCTGGAAGCCCTGAACTATCTGGCATTTATCCCCGATGTGATTCAGTGCAACGACTGGCAGACCGCCCTGGTGCCTGTTTTCCTGAAAGCGTGGTACAGCGACCGGTTCTCCCGGACAAAAACCATGTTCACCATTCACAATGTGGAGTATCAGGGCTGGGCAAGTGGCTACTTCTTTGACGACGTACTGGCACTGCCCTGGGAATACCGGGCCTGTCTGGATATGCACGGTCAGGTAAATATGATGAAAGGCGCCATTGAGGCCGCCGATCTGGTCTCCACCGTCTCGGAAACCTACGCTCAGGAGCTGATGTACCCCTATTACGCCCACGGCCTGGACAACATTCTGTCCCACGCCGCCTGGAAGCTGCGGGGCATCACCAACGGCATTGATATCGGCACCTTTAATCCGGATGCCGACCCCAACATCCCCGCCCACTACAACGCAGACACCTTTGTGGCCGGCAAAGCCGCCTGCAAGGCCGCTCTGCAACAGGAAGTGGGTCTTCCCCAAAATCCGGACACGCCTTTGCTGGTGATGGTTACCCGCTTGGCCGGCCATAAGGGACTGGATCTGCTGTGCTACATTGCCCGGCGGCTTTTGTGGGAGGAAAACTGTCAGATTCTGATTTTGGGCACCGGCGAGCCTCAATTTGAGGCCTTCTTCCGGGAACTGGCGGCGGAATATCCTGACCGGGTCAGTGCACAGATCACCTTCAATTTGGGTCTGGCCGCCCGGATCTACGCCGGCGGTGACATCTATCTGATGCCGTCCAAATCTGAGCCCTGCGGCCTGAGCCAAATGAACGCCATGCGTTACGGCACTGTTCCCGTTGTCCACGCCACCGGCGGTCTGCGTGACACCGTTCCCCCGGCAGACGAAAACGGCGAAAACGGCCTGGGCTTCACCTTCCAGAGCTACAATGGGGATGATTTCCTGGCGGCTTTGAAGCGGTGTCTGCATCTGTACCACGGTAACCGGGATGGTTTCCGGAATTTGCAGCATCGGGATATGTGCCAGGATTTCAGTTGGGACAAGCCTGCCCAGCGGTATATGGAACTGTTCCGCCAAATCTGCGGATAAAATGAGAGCGTGTTGCATTTTGCAACACGCTCTTTACTATTGTGCAATGTCAATATCCTGATATTGGGGCAAGGTATGGTCGTAGACATAATAATTGGGTCGATAAGACGCAATCTTCGGATCTTTGGTGTAATCATCGATGACGCTTTCTGTCATTTTGAAGTGTTCCATGTTGGTATATCGATGGGGCGTTGCATCCACATGATAGTACTTCCCATCCTCAAATTCCACCAGATTCCACCAATGCCGGCTCTCGCCGCCCACCCGGGCAACTTCCACATTGGGAATCTCCAACATATCCAACATCACCTTGACCATGGCGTAGTAAGTATAGCAGTCGCCTGACCATGTAGAGAAGCCCTCATACGCGGCATTTTCCACGCTGGATTTGTCGGAAGATCCGGAATACCACACATAATGCCACACTTTGCGGAACACCGCATAGATCTGCTCATCCCGGGTCATCCCCGGCTTGATAATCTCATCCAGCACTGCCTGTGCTTTCTCCCGCAATTTCTGCCCGGTTTTGCTCTCTACCACAACCGTTCTGGCAACCGTCAGCCGATTGCCCTCCGAATCCTCCGCATGGTACAGCACTTTGTATGTACCTTCCTTTGCGTTGTCGAAATCTCCGGGATCGACGGTGAATGTCAGTGTGCCGTCCTGTTTGTCGGTGGCGGTCACGCCGGCCTTGTAGGATATGGTGCCGCCCACCTGCAAATAAACAGGCTCCAGGCCCTCAAACTGGGGGCCGTTAGACGCGGGAATCACATTTGCCGTGGCCACCACCTCGGAAGTATTGCCAAACAAATCCGTCAGCACCAGCGTCAGCTTCTGCTGTCCCGCCACGATGAACAAGGGTTCTTCCTTGTAAGTAACGGTCACCGGGGTATCGTCCACAATATTCTCCACGAATGCTGACGCATCCGGTATGGTGTCCGCCTCCACCGTTACTTCCGTGCCCGTACCCTGGGGAGCAACGGTCTCTGAAATAATGTACTGAACGGTATATTCCTTTCCGTCACACAGCAATTGCAGATCAAAAATACCGCAAGCACCGGCCTCCGGAGTCGTCACAAACTCCGCATCAATTCTCTCATCAGGAACGAAATCCCGAATGTCCAACTCCATTTCCTCTCCCTGGACAAAGGTCAGGGACGGCTCCAGATGAAACAGGTATAAGGGTGCTTCCCAAACACATCTCTCATTTCTGCGGGAAAATGTCAGCACCGCTTCCTGATGGCCCAGCTTTTGGGCATCATAGGTAAGTTCCACCTGAATTCCCGTATTGGCCAGTCCCTTTACAAAATCCTCCGGCTGCAGCTGTGTCTGATCTGCCGCAACCACAGGCTGGATGGTTACCGACTCCGGCAGAACCAAAGGCAGGGTCTGCTGGGACAGTGCATAGGCCGTAATGCCCAACGCCAAAACGAGAAGGATACCCAGGCAGGACAGAATCGCCTTTACGCGACTGCCCTTGCCCTGGCCACGCTGCTGCACCTTTTTTCGCAATCGTGCCCAGGCAATCTCTTCATTATATTGCATTTCCTTTGCCATAAAATGGTCTCCAAAATCTCAAAAACCGGTACAAAACCGCAAATTTCGATTATTTTATCACATTTTCCGTGAAAATGCAACATGTTCCTTGCTGCGGTGCAGAATCCACAGAAGCAATACGATTCCCGCAATCACGCCGCTGCTATCGATCATCACATCCACCACAGACGGGCCACGGTCTGCCACAAAGCCCTGATGGAATTCGTCGGATGCCGCATACAGCGTGCCGATCACCCAGGCCCACAGCCAGGGCAGTTTGACCTGTGTCTTTTTCATGATCTGCCGGATATGCAGCATCAGCGTAAAGCCCAGTAAAGCATATTCGGAAAAATGAGCCAGCTTGCGGATCACCAGGCCCACTGTGTAGTGCAGACTCTCCTGATTTTCCGCCGTCATATTCTCAAAATCCGGCACGAACAGGTCGATCACCCAAGTGGTGATCCGTCCGCTCGTGGCACCGGACTGCTCCCCGGTCTGGGCAGAGAAGCAGAAAATCATCACCATCACGGCGATCACCAGCAGCAGCGATAGGACAATGCTATGTTTTTGAATCCACGCTTTCATGTTGTTTCTCCTTGTGCGTTTTCGCTATTTTACCACAGATTCCGCCAAAAGTATAGAAAAAGTTCCGACAGCCCATGCTGTCGGAACGCGTATCAGTTTTCCATCTGACTGCCCAGGAAATTGGCGGCAATTTGTGCCAGTTTTTGATCGGACTCTGCCAAGGGTTCGTCGTGCTCACCAAGCAGGAGCATCACGCAGCCCATCAGGTCGCCCTGGCACAAAATCGGGGACGCCACGCCCAGATGGTACTTCTCCACCCCGTCGGTGACCCGCACCGGAGCATCCCCGGACGTGAAGCGGTAATGCTGACGCTGTTCCATCAGCCGTTCCAGTTCCTCGGAATTGGGTTTGTCCATCAGCTCCCGCTTGGGAAGACCCGACAGGGCGATGATGGCATCCCGATCCGCCACCGCCGCCATGTGCCCGGTGCCGGAACCGATGGCGTCACACATTTGGGCTGCGAATTCCTGCAAGTCTCCCATGGGGGAATACTTGCGGAAGATCACGCCCCCGTCCTTCTCCGTGTAAATTTCAAGAGGGTCGCCCTCACGGATGCGAAGTGTGCGGCGGATTTCCTTTGGAATCACAATACGCCCGAGGTCATCCACTCTTCTTACGATACCTGTTGCTTTCATATTTCTATCTCCTTTTACGATACATTTGACGGGCGACCAAAGGTCGCCCCTACGGAGTCTAACCAACCTTTTCGTAGGGGCGAACTGTGTTCGCCCGTCTACAATTATTTTACAAATTACGCTGTTAGTATCTGTAAACATAGCAAGATTATACTGACCAACAGAAAAACTCCTCTGCGTTGTGCAGAGGAGCTTTTATCCACTTAGCTGACTTCTTATCTATCCTGATCGCAATTGAGCATAGTTTTGCCTTTTCCACAGAGCTTTTCAAAATCATGCACAAAGGTAACGTCGGCAGAATCAACACAAGGATGCTTTATCAGACCCTCAATTACATCAGGTGCAACAGTAACAGCACAAATACCGGATTCGCAAAGCTCCTGCACCTGCAGAGAGTTCTTAAAGCTGGCAGCAAGAATACGGGTCTTATATCCGCTGGACACAAAAATATCCTGCATAGTTCTTGCAACCTCTATGCCGTCACTTCCAAGGTTATCAATACGGTTTATGTAGGGTGCTGCATAATCGGCACCACTCTTTGCGGCAAGATACGCCTGCAGAGGATTGTAAATCGCAGTTGCGGTAACCTTGTAGCCCTCACGAGAAAGGGTACGCATCGCTTTGAGTCCTTCCGGAATGGTGGGAATCTTGATAAAGGTCTTTGACTTTTCACCTAAGACTTCAACGATATGTCGACCCTCTTTCACCATCTCCTCCGCAGTAAGAGAAATCACCTGCGCGTGAAGCTCGGCATCAGGACCGATAAACTCCCGTATCTGTTTTAATACCGCATAAGGATTTTTCCTCTCCTTGGCAAGGATGGAAGGATTGGTAGTAACACCGTCTACCGGATAATATTCATATATCTGCTTAATTCTTTCAAGATTGGCATCGTCAATAAGTAGTTTCATGAAAACACCTCATTTTTTGATAGAAATTTACATTTTTATGTTACCATTCTGAGAAACACTTTTCAATTAGAGAAAGAGCACAATTTTGATTGGTTTTCAATCATTCCTGTTGTTAAATTTGATTCTTTTAGACGCAATTAACAAAAAACGCAGGGAAATTCTCCTCGCTTTTGCTATGTAAAAATCTTGGTGTTATTATACCTCATTCATCAACGCGGCGTACAATACCTGTGGCTTTCATAGTATATCTTTCTCCTTTTTAATAACATTTTTGTAAGGGGTGAGTTTGTCCTGTTGCGGTGCCCGATAAAATCTTCGGGCTTACGCTTTTCCTCGATTTTATCGACCGCTGCCACTCACTCGGGTCGCTGTATCCGCCACTGGCGGCGCTCCCCTCGTTCCCCTTATTTTACAAATTACGCTGTTAGTATCTGTAAACGCGGGAGATTTATACTGTTGGGAACTTGCTTTTTTGTGTGCAATACTGTATAGTTGTTTCAGAGGTGGAATAGAATGAAAATAATTAAGCAAGAAAACTATGAAACCATTTTCCCGTATATTGCCTGTATCCCCGATAATATTTCTAATCATCCCGCTTTGTTAATTCAGCTTCATGGTGCGGGAGAACGAGGAAACGGCGGAAAAGACATTGAAAAAGTTTTGACGCATGGTTTTTCAAAAATTATAAATGACAACAATTTTTACAACTGCATTTTAATAATGCCCCAATGCCCAGTCAATTCTTTTTGGGTGGCTAAAATCGAAAGCATTCGAAAGTTTATTGATGAAATGATACTTAAATTCTCCGTTGATACCAACAGGGTTTATCTTTGTGGTTTAAGTATGGGCGGCTTTGGAACATGGTATAGCGCAATGGCGTACCCCGAGTTATTTGCTGCTATTGCTCCTTGTTGTGGTGGCGGTATGGCTTGGAATGCACAAACTCTTCAAATGCCTATATGGGCTTTCCACGGATTAAATGATACTGTTGTTTCGCCAAATCATACCATTGAAATGGTAGAAGCATTAAAAAGCACAAATCCTAATTTAAAATGTGATTTGTATGAGGGTGTTGGTCACAACTCATGGAATAAGGCCTTTTCAGAGCAAACGCTCAACTGGATATTGTCACAAACAAAAGCGGAGTGAAATTCACTCCGCTGGTATTCTTTACGCCAAACTATGTATTGCCATACAAAACCTGTCGATTGGTGTCAATGTTGTCAGCAAGGGGTCGCCCCTACAATCATTTTACAAATTACGCTGTTAGTATCTATAAAAGGCAGGAGATTATACCGCAAGATTTACTTTTTGAACCTGTTGTGATATACTATTTATTGAGGTGATTATTTGAATATCTGGATTGTTTTGCTTGTAACCTTTTTTGCAGGCATGGGTGCCGGTCTAGGGACCGGTTTCGCAGGCATGAGTGCCGCCGCTGTTATCAGCCCCATGCTGATTACTTTTCTGGGAATAGATCCCTACACCGCGGTGGGGATTGCCCTTGCCTCTGACGTATTGGCCAGCGCAGTTTCAGCCCTTACATACGGAAAGAATAAAAACCTGGACATTAAAAATGGCCTGCTTATGATGGCAATGGTCCTGCTTTTTACCATTGTTGGCAGCTATGTATCCAGCATTGTTCCGGCACAAACCATGGGCAGCTTCAGCACTTTTATGACTCTGATACTCGGAATTAAATTTATTGTGAAGCCAGTTATGACCACCAAGCAGGAAATGGAGGCCGTCAGCAGAAAAAAGAAAATTGCAGGTTCGATTCTTTGCGGTATTTTTATCGGCTTCATCTGCGGCTTTGTAGGCGCCGGCGGAGGTATGATGATGCTCCTCATTCTCACCTCCGTGCTGGGATATGAGCTAAAGACCGCCGTAGGTACCAGCGTATTTATTATGACCTTTACCGCACTGACCGGCTCGATTTCCCACTTCTCCTTTGGTGACAGGCCCGATCTTCTGATTATGGCGCTGTGTATTCTGTTTACCTTTATGTGGGCACGGATCGCGGCAGTATTTGCAAACAAAGCAAAGCCCGAAACATTGAACAGAGCCGTTGGCGCCGTATTGGTTTTGTTGGGCGTTATTATATTGGGGTTTGAGTATTGGGTAAAATAAAGAGTAACAGCGGAGTGAAATTCACCCCGCTGTTGCTATGTATATTTCTCCTTTTCGCATTTGTAGGGGAGGCGTTTCGCCTCCCACGGGACGGGAAACCCGTCCCCTACAAAGCATTTTAGCATTTCTTCAACAGCTGCATACATTTTGCAAGCATTCGCATCACGTGGAAGG
>JAZOBY010000114.1:0-1535 GCA_045596215.1 Faecousia sp. | reverse complement strand
GTCATTCATTTGAGGAATTTGGTAAAACAAACGCTATTGCAGTATTGTCGGGCATTATTTCCGACTTGTATAAAATCGAAATTCCTCAAAAAACCGACACACGCACAACCTACAATGTCGGAACAATAAACGGTGGCACTTCGGTAAACACCATTGCCCAAAGTGCGGCTATGCTGTATGAGTTCCGCTCCGATGAGGGGGAGTCCTTGGCCATCATGGAGCAGACCTTTGAAAAAATTATCAACGACTACCGGGCCCGGGGATTGGAGATCCGGGTCACCCTGCTGGGGGACCGCCCCTGCTCCGGGGAGGTGCCGGCCCAAGCCCACCGGGCGCTGATCTGCCGGACGGAGCAGGCTGTTCAAAACAGTTTTGGCATCACCCCCGTGCAGACCGCCAGCTCCACCGATTGTAATATTCCCTTGTCCCAGGGGGTTCCGGCGGTGTGCACCGGCTGTATTTTGGGTGCCAAGCTGCACACCCGGGAGGAGTATGTGGAGCAGGATTCCATTTTGCCCGGCTTGCAGTTGAGCTTTGAAATGATTTTGCACCATTTTTAAGGAGAGCCTATGGAGGAAATTTTTGTAATAATACTGATTATTTTGGCGATTTTATTCACCTTTTATTGCTTCGGTCATGGGATTTATTTATTCATCGACCGACGCAGAAGGATCGATGCCATGGAGAACACCCCTCCCAAAAAGCAAAAGGAAGTTCAGGAGGAACTGCCCCAGTTTATGGGTGCAAGGGTGCTGGCCAAAAAGGTTGGCTTGCGCCAAGTGGGCAGACACCAACAGCCTAAGAGTAAAACGGTTTATACCCTTGTATTCCTGACCGATCAGGGGGAGGAACGGCAGTTTAAGGTTTCGAAAACCGTATTTGAGAGTTGCTGGGAGCAACAAGTGGGTACGTTAGTGGCAGCGGGCGACACCTTTTTGAGCTTTGGAGAAGGGGAGGAGCTTTGGGATCCTGCCACAGACCTGCCTCAAACCATTGAGGTCTTTGCCGAAGGCACCGGCAGCCATTTACAAGGCATTGCCTTGGACGGCAAAAAAGAGTATCTTTATTGCTCCTTTACCACCTGTTTGATCAAAATGGATCTGCAAGGCAATCCTGTGGCTTCGGTAACGGGATTAGCCGGCCATCTGGGCTGTATTGCATATCACCCCGCTGACGGAAGAATATACGGCTCGCTGGAATACAAGCACGACAAGATCGGACAAGGCATTTTAGACAACGTCGGCTATACCGGGGAGATCAAGGACGGGTTTTATATCGTTTCCTTTGATCCCGACAAAATGACCCGTATGGATATGGATGCCGAAACAGACGGTGTAATGAGTGCGGTCTTTTTAAAGGAGGTCTACGACGATTACGCCACCCGCCATCACGCTTACGGTTGCAGCGGGATCGACGGAGTTACCTTTGCCCCCGCCATTGGGGAGGAGGACGAAAAACTGTACTTATACGTGGCCTACGGTATTTACGGAGATACAACACGGAACGATAACGATCATCAAGTGCTGTTGCAGTAC
>JAZOBY010000113.1:0-35692 GCA_045596215.1 Faecousia sp. | reverse complement strand
TCGGCCGCCCCAGGGGGTGTACAGTCAGAATAATCTGGAAATGGCACAAAAAATGGGATATAAGACGGTTTTTTGGAGCCTTGCCTATGTGGATTGGAACAATGATTCTCAGCCCACGGCGGAGTACGCATTTTCGAAACTTCTGCCCCGTACCCACAACGGTGCGGTGGTGCTTTTACACTCCACATCCCAGACCAACGCCCAAATTCTGGACGAACTGCTGACCAAGTGGAAGCAGATGGGGTATACGTTTGCATCCGTTGAGGCATTGTTTACATAGGAATAAACCCTCCCCCAGGTAATGAACTGCCCCAGTTTGTACTGTCTGCACAAACTGGGGCAGTTCATTACCCGGGGGATTTCGATTTCTTTTAGATCCGTGCGACGCCGGAAGCTCGGGCAGCCTCAGCAACAGCCTTGGCAACGGCGGGACCCACACGCTCGTCGAATGCGGCGGGGATGATGTAGTCGGCGTTCAGCTCCTCGTCGGAGATCAGATTTGCGATTGCCAAAGCGGCAGCCATCTTCATTTCCTCGTTGATGTCGGAAGCACGAACATCGAAAGTACCACGGAAGATGCCGGGGAAGGCCAAAACGTTGTTGACCTGGTTGGGGTAGTCGGAACGGCCGGTGGAAATAACGGCGGCACCGCCTGCCTTGGCATCCTCGGGGAAGATTTCGGGAGTGGGGTTGGCACAGGCAAAGACGATGGCGTCCTTGTTCATGGTCTTGACCATCTCGGTGGTCAGCGTGCCGGGAGCGGAAACACCGATGAACACATCAGCACCTACGATCACGTCAGCCAGAGAGCCAGCCTTCTTTTCCAGGTTGGTGACCTGAGCCATTTCTTCCTTGATCCAGTTCAGGTTCTCACGGCCGGCGTAGATGGCACCGCTGCGGTCGGTCATGATCACATTCTTGAAGCCAGCGGACAACAGCAGCTTCACGATGGAAATGGCAGCGGCACCGGCACCGGAGGTGACGATCTTCACATCTTCCTTCTTCTTGCCAACCACTTTCAGGGCGTTGATCAGACCGGCCAGGGTGACGATTGCGGTACCGTGCTGGTCATCGTGGAAGATGGGAATGTCGCACTTTTCTTTCAGTTTCCGCTCGATCTCGAAGCAGCGGGGTGCGGAAATGTCTTCCAGATTCACGCCGCCGAAGGAGCCGGAGATCATGTAAACGGTGTTGACGATCTCGTCCACGTCCTTGGACTTTACACACAGAGGGAATGCGTCCACATCGCCGAAGGTCTTGAACAGAACACACTTGCCTTCCATAACGGGCATACCGGCCTCGGGGCCAATGTCGCCCAGACCCAGAACTGCGGTGCCGTCAGTAACCACAGCACACAGATTGTGACGACGGGTCAGGTCGTAGGACTTATTCACGTCCTTGTTGATTTCCAGGCAGGGCTGTGCAACACCGGGGGTGTAGGCCAGGGACAAGTCCTGCTTGGTAGCCACAGGAACCTTGGAAATAACTTCGATTTTACCCTTCCACTCGCCGTGGAGTCTCAGGGATTCCTTTGCGTAATCCATAATTGTATTCTCCTTAATGTCATTGTGCGGCGAAGCCGCCTTGCCTCCTCCTCAGAGGGGGCCAAGAATGGTTGTCGAAAAATTAGTCCAGATACTCGGGGAGGTATGCGGTGGAGCCGGTGTACTCGGCGATCATCTTCATCTCGTCGTAGGTCTTGTCGTTCAGGTAAACACCGTTCTTCAACACGCCCTCGCGAGCCTCGTATTCCTTTTCGCCGTGGATGTAGATACGTTCCTGGCCCTCGGCCTTGGCGGAGTCACGAACCTCTTGCAGGTATTTGGACAGGCTGGCCTCGATGGCTTTCTTGTCGCCGAACATGCCGTGATCGAGCGCGATGAAGCACTGAGCGATGTTACTGCGGCCGGGAGTCTTGTAGATGTAGTTGGAGGTGGTGCCGCCGGACAGGATAGCGGTGAAGATCTCGCACAGCATAGCAAAGCCGTAGCCCTTGTAGCCGGAGGTCATCTCGCCGGAGCCACCCAGGGGCAGAATGCCGCCGCCGGTCTTGGCGATGATGTTTTTCAGCACGCGGTCAGCATCGTCGCTGTCGTGGCCCTTCTCGTCCAGAGCCCAGCCCAGAGGCAGGCCGTTGCCGCGTTTTACATAAACTTCCAGTTTACCTCTGGGCACCACGGTGGTGGCAGCGTCAAAGGAGAAGTTCACGGGATCAGCGGGCATCGCGAAAGCGATGGGGTTGGTACCCAGCATAGCCTGCTTGCCGAAGGTGGGAACCATGATCGCCTCGGTGTTGGTCATGGACATACCGATCAGACCCTGATCAGCGGCCATACGGGAATAGTAACCGGCAACACCGTAGTGGTTGGAGTTGCGGACGGTAACGATACCGAAGCCGGACTTCTTGGCCTTGTCGATGGCCATCTGCATAGCCTGAACGCCCAGAGTCTGACCCATACAGTCGTTACCCTCAACAACTGCAGACAGAGGAGTCTCAAAAACAACCTCGGGCTTGGCGTCGATCTTGACCATGCCGCTGGTGATTTCCTTGTGGTAGCGGATCATACGCTGTACGCCGTGGGATTCGATACCGCTCAGGTCAGCTTCCAGCAGAACGTCGGTGATCTGCTGAGCCTGTGCTTCGTTAAAGCCGTAGCCCTTGAAGGATTCTACGCAGAAGCGAACCAGCTTCTCATAATTAACGTGATGGTACTGCATATTTCTTCCTCCTTAATTATACGCCCCAGTAGCTTGCAAAGCCGCCGTCAACAGGCAGAACTGCACCGTTCACGAAAGAAGCAGCCTCGGAGCACAGGAAGATGACGGGACCGCACATCTCCACGGGATCGCCGTAACGGCCCATGGGAGTCTTGGCCAGAACACGCTCACCACGGGCAGTTGCGGAGCCGTCTTCGTTGGTCAGCAGGTAGCGGTTCTGATTGGTCAGCAGGAAGCCGGGGGCGATGGCGTTGACGCGGATGTTGTTGCTGTAATTCTGGTTGAAGTGGGTAGCCATCCACTCGGTGAAGTTATAAACAGCAGCCTTTGCACCGCAGTATGCAACGGTGTTGGTCAGGGGGTGGTAAGAGGACATGGAAGCGATGTTGATAACATTGCCGTAGCCCTGCTTAGCCAGCAGCTCGCCGAAGACCATGGTGGTCAGCACAGCACCGGTCACGTTCAGGTCGAACACCCACTTGAAAGCATCCAGATCCAGGTGGAAGAAGTCCAGATCCTTGGAAATGGTAGCCTGGGGCTTGTTGCCGCCGGCACCGTTGATCAGGATGTCGATCTTGCCGAAGTGGTTCACCACCACGTCACGAGCTGCTTCCAGGCTTGCACGGTCCAGAACGTTGACCTTCACAGCGAGTGCCTCACCGCCGTCTGCAATGATTTCATCAGCAATCTTCTGAGCACTCTCCACGTTAAAGTCCAGCAGAGCGATCTTTACGCCCTTTTTGGCCATTTCCTTGGACATAGTGCCGCAGATGATGCCGCCTGCACCGGTAATGACGGCCACCTGGCCGGAAATGTCAAAGTTTACATTGTACATTTTGAATTCCTCCTATAAATTAGACAGTATAGCCTAGGTCTACCATTTCGATGTTGCCGTTGGGGCAGCGGTTGAAGCACATGCCGCAGGCCACGCACGCTTCCTTTTGGATGTGCATGGTGTCTGCATCGATGATTTCGGGAGCGAAGTCGGTGCAGATGGTCTTACACAGCTGGCAGCCTTCGCCGCAGCCGCAGTTCAAGCAGCGGCTTGCTTCCTTCTGAGCCTCTTCCTCGGTCATCACACGCTCAGAAATGTCGAAGCCTGCGATACGCTCGGATGCGGGGGCATTCAGGTTCAGCTTGCCCATATCCTTCTTCAAATAGCCGGTACGCTGACGCACGATCTCAGGATTGACAGTCTTGGTGGGGGCAACGCCTTCCAAAGTGGCGTTTTCACCACGGATGTCCCTGTCGATGACCGCGGCGGCGTTTTTACCGGCGGCGATGGCGGTGATCACGTTGGCGTTACGGACAGCATTGCCACCGGCGTACAGACCATCGATGCTGGTCTTGCCGTTTGTGATTTTCACAAAGCCGTTCTTGATTTCTACATCGCCCAGCACGTCGCCGTCTGCAACATAGTCGTTGGCAATGATAACCTGACTGCAAGGAATGTTCATAGAGATACCGCTACGCTCTACAGCAATGCCGTCAGTAGAGATTGCAGTGACCTTGGCCTCGTCCAGCAGCACAACGCCCTCTTCCTTGGCCAGAGCCAGGGTTTCCTGGTCAGCAGAGCCCTTGCCGTAGGCGGTGGGCCACAGGAGATTGACGTGCTTTGCACCCAAGCGGATGGCAGTCCGGGCGGCGTCCATAGCGGCGAAGCCCTTGCCGATGACGGCAACGGTTTCAGCCAGCTTGGGGGCATTGCCGGAGCTGACAGCTTTCAGCAGTTCCAGAGCATCCAGAGCGTTTTCTGCACCGGGGATACAGGAAACAACCTTCTTGCCATTGCCGATGGCGGCAAAAATGGCTTCAAAACCGTCGTTTTTCAGAGATTCCACGGTGAAATCCTTGCCCAGAGCCTTTTCAAAGGCGAAGGTCACGCCCTGTTCGGTGAGGGCGGCCACTTCCCCGGCCAGCACATTCTTGTCCAGCACGTAGTCGGGCATGCCGCAGGCCAGCTGGCCACCGGCGGTGGATTCCTTCTCAAAAACGGTCACGTCGTAACCGCCCTTGCGCAGCTCAGCAGCGCAAGCCATACCGGCAGGGCCGGCACCGATGACGGCCACCTTGTGTCCGTTCAGTTCGGCAGCTGCCCAAGCGGGCTTCCAGCCCTGGCTGCGGCCGTATTCCAGCACAAACCGCTTCAGCTGACGGATTTTCACGGGAGAATCGTAGGTACTGCGGATGCAGGCATCCTCACAGGGATGGTTGCACACCAAAGCACAGATATTTTGCAGAGGATTCTTGCCGGTAATCAGATCGAAAGCTTCCTTGTACTCGCCCTTGGCGATCTTTTGGATGTAAGCCTGGGTGGGTACATGGTGGGGGCAAGCGGACTTACAGGGAGCGGACAGGTTGGGCTCCTTGATTCTTGCGTAACCGGCGAAGATGGTCACGTCGGTAGCGGTACGCACCTCGGGAACCACCAGGCCACGCATCTGGGCCAGGTCGGTGTAGCCATGCTCCTGCATATACTTGTCCAGACCCTCGATCATGGGCCTGCAAATGTCGTAACCGGAGATCAGCGTCTCGGCACAGACGCCCAGCAGGTTGCCGCCGCAGAGGATCATTTCCACAGCGTCACGCCAGTTGGTGATACCACCGGCGGCCATGATGGGAGCGTCCATACCGCAGACCTTGCGGATTTCGTATGTATCACGCTGTGCCAGGGGTTTCAGCCACTTACCGCAGTGGCAGCCCATGGAGATTTCCTTTTGCAGGTGATAGAAGGCCTTGCCGGGATCGTCGATGTCGATGGGGGGCATACCCAGACGGTTGCCCGTGCCGCCGACGGCATCCGCACCGGCTTCATACAGAGCCTTGGCCACCTTGGCGATCTGACCGCCCTCGGGGGTCAGCTTGACAAACAGAGGAATGGAAATAGCGTTTTTGACGGCACGGCAGATTTCTGCGGCCACGTCAGCCTGCTGACCCATACTTGCACCGGTCTGCTTCTTGGCAGAAGCCTCGCCGCCGGAGGTCATTTCCACGTTGTAGCTCATGTTGGGGCAGCACATGTTCAGCTCGATGATGTCCGCACCGGCCTTTTCAAACTCCACAGCCATGTTGACCCAGCCGTCCACGCCGTTGTCGCCGGCGTAGGTGATGTTGGCCATCAACAGCAGGTCATGGAGATGGGGCTTTGCATCCCGGATCAGCTGCAAGCCTTCCTGGAAGGTTAGACGCTTTTCGGCAGTAAATGCCAAAGCATCCCGGTCCTTGAACAGGGAGTAACGGGGCTTGCGGTTGATGTAGGGTGCGGGGTCGATGCTGAGCTTGATAGACGCTGCCGCCCAGCCGGTACGCTCGATCTCAATGAGCTGACGAACCGACTTGGTGGTAGGACCGGAGGCCACAAAGAACGGGTTTTTGAAGGTAACGCCGCCAATGGTGACCGGAATCCGGATGTCTTTGGGTGTCTGTTTCATAGATTAACCCTCCAGCTTATCGTTCTTTACGTTAACGCCTTCCTTGGCAGATTTGTAGATCAGGTTGATAACACGCAGGGATTCCAGACCGTCGATGCCACGCAGGCCGATCTGTGCATCCACACCGGCCAGAGCGGAGTCCACAAAGTGGTTGATCTCGCCGCAGTAGCCCAGCTGATACTTTTCATCCACAGCCACATTGGCCCAGCCGGTGGTGACTTCGGCCTTTTCGATGGTGTAGTCCAGGCCGTCAATGGAGAATGCCTGCACAGGTCCGCGGAAAGACAGGTCGACCTTGATGGTGCCACGCTCGCAGTAGATATCCATGATGTCTTCCATGCCGCCAACGGTGACGTAGTTGGCTTCCATGGTGGCGAAGGTGCCGTCCTGGAAACGCATGAATGCACCGGCCCAGTCCTCGCCTTCCATCTTCTGATGGATCAGGTTGTTTTCCAGACCGCCGGAAGTCATGGCAGTCAGCTCTGCCCACTTGTTGTCTTTCAGAGCCAGCATGAAGCAAACGGGGTGCACGCCCAGGTGAACCATACAGCCGCCACCGCAGTACTTGATGGTCTGTGCGAAGGGGCTGTGGGAGCCGGAATGGCACTCACGGGCACGGATGTACAGCATCTTACCCAGCTGACCGCTTTCCAGCAAGCTCTTTGCCTTGCGGAATGCGGGAGCGAACAGCCAGTCTTCGGCATAGTAGATGTGCTTACCCAGACGGTTGGCGGTGTCCACCATGTCCTGAGCATCCTCAACGGTGGTAGCCAGGGGCTTCTCGCAGATGATGTCCTTGCCTGCGTTCATAGCCTTGATGGCTACATCATGGTGCAGGAAGTTGGGCATACAGATGTCAATCAGGTCGCAGTCGCACTCAGCGATGGCGGTGTTGTAGTCGTCGTAAGGGGTGTAACCCTTGAAACCGTAGCGGTTTGCCAGAGCCTCAATGCGGCTCAGGTCCTTGTCGCAGATGCCGACGATGTCCACTTTGTCCAGAATACGGCTGTAACCGTCGGAATGGAGATCAGCGGAAAAAGCGGCACCGATCAGAAGTACTTTCAGTTTTTTCATAAGTAACGCTCCTTTTTATTAGACGTTGGAATTTTCACGTTGGGTATCCAGCCGTTTGTTGCGGAAGTAGAGAATCAGGTCTGCACTGACCACAATAAAGTTCAGGAAGTAGAAGAACAGCACATACCATTTTTCGGCAAATGCGGCCATGTAAGCCGGATTCAGGAACTTAGCGGTGATACCGGCAACATAACCGAAGAGGATCAGACACAAAAATGCCAGGCTTTTGCCCTTTGTAGTGCGGGCTTTCCAGGATTTCATCACGTTCATGGGCCAGGAGGCACCAAAACTGACGAGCATGATCACTTCAAGAATTTCGGACACTGTTTTGCTCCTTTTGGTTTTTGTGTAGGGATGGACCTTCCCCCCCAGGGGGAGGGTCTGGGTTTTCTTAAAAATAACTATAACCGAACTTTTCCTTTGCTTCCATATAAGCAAAGGCCTTGTCCATTTCGGTAGCCGCACTCTTGGCACAAAACGCAAAGCATTTTTCGCCCTTTTCCGCGGTGGCACATTTGCTTTCGCCCCACACGCCGGATTTGGACGCCCGGAAAAGACTTCCGTAGCTGAGGTAATTCCGGGGCACGTTGGGCACTTCGTCCACAGCCTTGGTCATGTCCACCGTCTCGGGGGCAATGGACAGGATCATGCTGGTCTCTACCTCACCGGCATGGAGTTCCGTGGCGGTTTCAATAATTCCCTCCTGGTACAGCCGGGGGAAGAATGTGCAAATGTCGATATTGACCACCATCAGGTCGGGATTAAACTTGGCGTTCAGATCCCGGACGATGGGGGTCATAATAAAGATACCGCCGTGGCACTGCAAAATCGCCACTTTTTTGAACCCTTGCAGTTTCAGGGACATAATGATATCCGTCATCATGGCGTAGAACGTGGGGGGCTCCACCCACACGCTGCCCTTTTTACCCATCTGCTCCCGGCAGGTGGAAATGGGCAGAGCCGGCAGGAGAAAACCGCCGGTCAGTTCCGCCACACGGCGGCCCAGCTCTGTTGCGATGGCCCAGTCAGTCATGATGGGCAGATGGGGGCCGTGCTGCTCCAAAGAGCCCACGGGCAGGATCGCCAGTTCGGGATCCTGCGCCATGATGGTATCAGCAGATAGTTTGAAAGACTCCATATTACAGAATCTTGGAAGCGGCGTCCTTGTCCAGATACAGGCCGGCATTCTTGTGCTGACGCAGAATGGACGCAGGGCATTCGGTGGTCACGGGGCCGCGGGTTGCACCGTAAACAGCGTTAGCCTTACGGTCGGTGGGAACCACGCAGATAGCGTTGGGCACGGACATGATGAAGGACATGGTCAGGGTCATAGCCTGCTTGGGAACGGCGTTGATGTTGGGGAAGCAGCCGTCGTTGACCTGCTGCTGACGGCAAACGTCGTCCAGATCCACGATCTTGACCATCTTGGGGTCGTTAAAGTCTGCAACAGCGGGATCGTTGAAAGCCATGTGGCCGTTTTCACCGATGCCCAGCAGGATCAGGTCAATGGGGTATTTTTTCAGCAGCTCAGCGTATGCTTCGCACTTGGCCTCAGCCTCTTCAGCAGCACACAGCAGATAGTGGGTCTCCATGAAAGGAACCTTATCGAAAATGGCACGACGCAGCCAGGTGCCGAAACCGGCGGGCTCTTCTACGGTGATGCCAATGTACTCATCCTGATGGAAGGCACGAACCTTGGTCCAGTCCACGTTCTGCTTCAGCAGGCTGGCCAGCATATCATTCTGAGAGGGAGCGGCAGCGAACACCACGTTGGCAACGCCGTTCTTGGCGATTGTCTCGTTGATGATCCGGGCGGCCTCTTCGCCGGCCTTGACGCCCATCTCTTCACGGGTGTTAAAAATGTAAACGGGCAGGTTTTCTACTTTCTGGGTGATGATTTCCATGATGATTGACTCCTTTTTACAGTAGTTTTTTTCCTTACGGGACAGTCAGATGACGAAAAAACCATAGTTACGCATCTTATGCCTAGATAATACCATATATTGCCTGTGGTTTTCAACCCATTTTTTCTGTTTTTTTATAATATTTGGTATCATCTCACCGTCCAACCTTTTCCTTTTACGTGCACCCACAGTCTCACGCAAGGCGGGGGCATGCCCCCGCCCTACAGCAATGTGTCTCGGTTTTTTTGCACATTAAAAGAGCCGCACCGGGGAGCCGGTGCGGCAATTCGTTATTCGTCGTATTCCTTGGGTATGGGGGTGATGATGGGCTTTCCCTCCCGGTCAAGCAGTACCGTTAAACCGCCGCCGTAGCCACCGTTATGAAACAGGTAGTTGACGCCGGTCTGTTTATCCACCCAAATTTCGTTACTGCCGAAGGCACCGTCGGTCCAGGTTTTTACAAAACGCTTTTCCTTGGACATGTTATTTCCCCTTTGTGCCCTCAACGATGCCGTTGGCCAAACCCACAATACCCTGCATTTCGCTGGGAATGATGATCTTGGTTGCCTGACCGTCGGCAACTTTCTGCATGGCTTCAATGGCTTTCAGCTTCAGAACGCTGTCGTTGGGGGCTTTTTCGTTCAGCATTTCCAGGGAGTCGGCCAATGCCTTCTGCACGGCCAAAATGGCCTGAGCTTCGCCGTCAGCTTTCAGAATGGCGGCTTCCTTGGCGGCCTCAGCCTTCAAGATCGCAGCCTGCTTTTCTGCGTCAGCCTTCAAAATAGCGGATTCCCGCTCGCCCTCGGCCAGCAAGATGGCGGATTTCTTCTGACCTTCTGCCTGTAAGATAGCCTGACGGCGGTCACGTTCGGCCTTCATCTGCTTTTCCATAGAGGACTGAATGTCAGCGGGGGGCAGAATGTTCTTCAATTCCACACGGTTGACCTTGATGCCCCAGGGATCGGTTGCCTCGTCCAAAATGGCACGCATTTTGGTGTTGATGATGTCACGGCTGGTCAGGGTCTGATCCAGTTCCAGATCGCCGATGATGTTACGCAGGGTAGTAGCGGTCAGAGTCTCCATAGCGGCCATGGGCTGCTCCACACCGTAGGTGTACAGCTTGGGGTCGGTGATCTGGAAATACACCACCGTGTCAATCTGCATAGTAACGTTATCCTTGGTGATAACGGGCTGGGGCGGATAATCGTGCACCTGCTCTTTCAGGGACACCCGACGGGCGATCCGGTCGATAAAAGGCACTTTGAAGTGCAGACCCACGCCCCAAACAGTCTGGAATGCACCCAGACGCTCAATAACATACGCCCGGGACTGCTGAACCACAGCAATGTTGGAAATAACGATCATCAACAAAATGACCACAATCGCGCCAATAACAAAAAGTTCCATAATTTACCTCCTAAATAAAGTAAGATTACATATTAAAAATGCATATAAAGACGACGATGGAAAGGACAAGGGATACGATGCCGCTGAAACGCTCCATTTTGATATATGTTTCGTTGGGTTCAAAGTCCTCGAAACGCCAGTGTTCGCGCAGATAGATGGACTCTTCGGGTTTTGCGACGCGAAAAATTCCGGTAATCAAAAGCAGGAAACCAATGATCCAGAGCATGATTTCTCCCATATCACACCTCTGCCTTTTCGGCTACCGGCGTGACAAAGGCCTTAACTCCCTCAATTTTATCCACCTTGACCAGCGTGCCCACGGCAATGCTCTCGCCGGAAGTGCTCCGGGCGGACCACTCCATGGCACCCAGCTTCACCTGACCCTGTGCGGTGACATTGTCGATATCCGCGGTGACCAGACCGGTCTGACCGAGGATGCTGTCCACATTGGTGCGGATGATCTTGGGAGTGAAGTATTTCCGGGCAATGGGCCGCAAGCTGGCAAGCAAGACGATGGAAACAGCGAAGAAAATCACGATCTGCAACCAAAGCTCAGCTCCGCAAAGCTCCGCGATCAAAGCGCCCAGCGCGCCGGCGGCAAACCAAAGGGAAACCATGGTGACAGATTGGGATTCTGCTATGAGAAATACCACCATCAAAACCAGCCAAATTATCAGATACATAAGTATTCCTCCTCTCATCTGATTCTATCTGTATGATACCAAGAAAATGCGAAAAAGTAAAGGGGAAACACATTCCGGCATTCTTGGTGGGGATGCCCCCTTTAACTTGTGGCAATATGATAATATCATATGGTTACGTGATTGTCAAGGACAATTATTTAATTTTTTCAAATTTTTAGTATCACCCCGGAAAAGGGCAAAAAGCGGCCTGCCGGAGCAGACCGCTGAAATATTACCGATGCTCGCCCATGAAGAACAGGGCCAGAGTGCCGGGGCCGGAGTGGGAGCCGATCACCGCACCGGTGTAGCCGATGAACACTTCCTTTACGCCGCACTTTTCTTTCACCAGATTTGCCAGAAACTCTGCATCCGCAATGCAGTCGCCGTGGCAGATGAACATGGTGCTGTTGTCATAGTCCTTGCCCAGCTCAATGGCCTTTTGTGCCAAGGCCTGAATGGAAGCCTTGCGGCCGCGGACTTTGGAAATATTGATCAGATGACCCTCGTCATCCACATGGAGAACCGGCTTGATCTGCAACATGGTGCCCACCAAGGCTGTGGCGGCACTCACCCGTCCGCCCCGCTTCAGATACATCAGATCATCCACGGTGAACCAGTGGCACAGATGCAGGCGGGTTTTCTCCACCCAAGCGGCCAGTTCCTCAATGGAAAGGCCCTCCTCCTTTTTCTTGCAGGCGTACCACACCAGCAGACCCTGTCCCAGGGATGCAGCCAGGGAATCCACCACGATGATTTTCCGGTCGGGATATTTTTCTTTCAGTTCGTCAGCGGCGATGAAAGCGGACTGACTGGTGGTGGAAAGGCCGGAGGAAAATGTAATGACCAGCACATCCTTGCCCTCTGCCAGCACACTGTCCATCAGCTGACCCCAGCGGTCGGGGTTGACGGCGGAGGTGGTAGCGGCTTCGCCGGCACGCAGACCGGCGTACATATCTTTAATGCCTTCGTCCACAGAGTCTTCCAAAGCGTTGCCGCGGAAATTGACGATCAGCGGCACGGTCTGCACATCCAGAGAAGAAAGCATCTGCTGGGGCAGATCGCAGCCGGAATCGGTAATAATTTTGTAATCTGACATGATATACACTCCTAAAAAATACTGGACAGCCACAGACCCATCCACTATAATGGAAGAAATGGCCGATACGCCTATTTTAGCGAAAATATGCATATTTGTCACGTGCTTTTTTGGAGAAGCCCCTGTTATACCCTCTCCAATGATGAGAATTTTCCACTCTACTGCCAGTAGAATCCCGTTTTTGACGCTTTTTCATGTCATTCCGAGCCAGTGCGCACACTGGCGTGGGAATCCGTTTCCCTGCGGCTCCTTAGAGCCGCGTGGCACCAAAGGTGCCACAAGACGCGGATTGCCACACCAGTGACATCGGTCACTGGTTCGCAATGACATGACATAAACACCCTACCATTTATATTGGAGGCACCTATGACAAAATTTTTGTTAAAAGTTTTCATGAAAAATCTGGACCCGGATCACGAACGTTCTTCTCTTGGCCAGCGCAGCGGTGTGGTGGGTATCGTCTGCAATATTTTGCTGTTTTTGGCGAAACTCCTGGCTGGCTTGCTGGCCGGTTCGGTGTCCATCATGGCGGACGCCATGAACAATCTGACGGATGCCACCAGCTCTGTGGTTACCCTGCTGGGTTTCAAAATGTCGGAAAAACCGGCGGATGCGGATCATCCCTACGGCCACGCCCGGTTTGAGTATCTCGCCGGACTTGCTGTGGCGGCACTGATCATCGTCATCGGTGTGGAATTGGGAAAATCCTCTTTCGACAAGATTTTGCATCCGGCATCCGTGTCCTTCAGCTGGCTGAGCGTGGCGATTTTGGTGATGTCCATAGCAGTCAAAATGGGAATGTGGCGGATGAACACAGTGCTGTCCCGGCAGATTCAATCCACCGCCCTGGCTGCGACGGCACAGGACAGCCGCAACGATGCCATTGCCACCGGTGCTGTGTTGATCGCCGGTGTCATTGAGTACGCCACCGGTGCCACCATCGACGGCTGGATGGGCATGGCCGTGGCCCTGTTTATTCTGTACAGCGGCGTTATGGCGGCAAAAGAGACCATCAGTCCCCTATTGGGGGAAAGTGCCAGTCCGGAACTGCGGGAGCTGATCGTGGATTACGTACGCAGTCAGCCGAAAGTGCTGGGATTTCACGACCTGATGGTCCACGATTACGGCCCGGGCCAGCGATTTGCTACGCTCCATGTGGAAATGGACAATCGGGAAGATCCCCTGACCTGCCACGAGCTGATCGACGACATGGAACGGGAATGCCATCAAAATCACGGCATCCACTTGGTGATCCACTATGATCCGGTGGTCACCGACGACCCGGAAATGAACCGCCTCCGTGCCGCCTGTGAAGAATTGCTGACGAAGCTGGATCCGCGATTGCATCTGCACGATTTTCGCATGGTGCTGGGGGAATCCCATACCAATCTGATCTTTGATGTGGCATTGCCGCAGGATATGGCGGGCCGGGAGTCGGAGATTACAGCCCACTTGGAAGGAAATCTGTCCCGTCAGGAAGGCAAGCGGATCTATACGGTCATCACCTTTGACCCCGAGGCGTTTAATTTGCCGGTTACGGAGTAAGCCTTCCCTCTTGGCCCCCTCCTCAGAGGGAGGCAAGGACAACTGCGTTTGAGGAACTGAAAAGAGGAACACACCTATGAACAACTATTTCGACCTACATTTTGATATGAAAGAAATCAATGCCATTTCCAATTTGGGCCTTGCCCACATCGGCGATGGGGTGTACGAGCTGATGTGCCGCAGCTATCTGTGCTGCAAGGGCGACAAGACGGTGAAGAATCTGCACAAGGATTCTGTTGCCATGGTCAAGGCTCCCACCCAGGCAAAATACGCGGAAAAACTCCTGCCCCATCTGACGGAGCAGGAGCGTGACTGGTTCCGCCGGGGCAAAAATGCCCATTCCCATGCCGCACCCAAGTCCGCTACCCCCCAGGAGTATGCCAAGGCCACCGGCCTGGAAACCCTGTTCGGTGCCCTGTATCTTTCCGGACAGACGCAGCGGCTGAATGAATTGTTTGATATCATGGTAAAGGAGTAAAAAATGGCCTTTGACGCGTTTTATTTATCCGCGGTTCTGAATGAGATCCGTGCATTACCCGAGCCCAGGGTGGAGAAGATCCACCAGCCGGCCCGGGATACAGTGCTGCTCCAGCTACGCCATCGGGAGGGCCGATGCAAGCTATTGTTTGCCATGAATCCTACCGCTCCCCGTCTGCATCTGACCACCGCCAACCCGGAAAATCCCCCGGAGCCGCCTATGTTCTGCATGCTTCTGCGTAAGCATTTGTCCGGCGGCCGGTTGATTGACATACAGCAGCCGCCCATGGAGCGTTGTGCGGTATTGACCTTCGAGTGCGTGGACGAAATGGGCGATCTGGTTCAGCGAAAACTCATTGCAGAATTGATGGGACGCACCTGTAATCTGTATTTGCTGTCCCCTGAGGGCCGGATCGTGGATTGTTTGCGGCGGATCGGTCTGGATGAGTCGGCCAAGCGGCAGGCTCTGCCGGGACTCTATTACCAGGACCCGGAGCCGGTCACCAAGAAAAATCCTCTGGAATTGACAGAAGAATGTTATGTAAACCTGCTTTCCGAGCCCGGTGCGGATATTCTGTCCGACCGGCTGATGGATCACCTGGGCGGTCTGTCGCCCCTCGTATGCCGGGAAGCGGCCCTGTTTGCCGCGGGAGATGTGGATGCCCGGCTGGAAAATCTGGATACAGAAAGGGTTGCAGAAAAGCTTACCCTGTTTTTTGGGGAGCATCTGCACCATGGCGTACCTTATTACTATGAACAAAACGGCACGCCCAAGCAGTTTGCCTTCTGCCCCATCCGGCAGTACGGCGACTGTAACCGGGCAGAATCCTTTTCCGGCCTTTTGGATATGTTCTACACCGTTCGTGACCGGAACGATGCCATGCGGCAAAAAAGCCAGTCGGTGCGCAAAACCGTGCAAAATGCCTGCACCCGCCTGACCCGGAAAATTGCCATCCAGGAAAAGGAGCTGGCCGCCACCTATGACCGGGAGCGTCTGCGTCAGTTGGGGGACATCCTCACCGCCAATATCCACAAGATCACGAAGGGACAGACGGTGGTGCAGGTGGAGGACTTTTACGACGAAGACATGAAGACCATTGAAGTGCCCTTGTCCCCTCTGCTGTCCCCTCAGCAAAATGCGGCAAAATTCTACAAGGATTACACCCGCATGAAAAATGCGGAAAAGGAGCTGACCCGGCAGATCGAGCTGGCCGGCGGCGAACTGGAATATTTGAAAAGCGTTCTGGATGAGCTGAACCGGGCGGACAGCGACCAGGCCTTGGAGGAGATCAAACAGGAGCTCCAAGCCGGTGGGTATTTGCGGGCAGATACCGGCAAGAAACGGATAAAAACCGGAAAACTGCCCCCTCTGCGGTTTGAGTCCACCGACGGATTTCCTATTTTTGTGGGCAGAAACAACCGGCAAAACGAGGAATTGACCTTCAAATCCGCACGAAAAGACGATATTTGGCTTCACGCGTCGAAAGTCCACGGAAGCCATGTGATCATCGCTTGTGCAGGGCAAAATGTCCCGGACGATACCGTCACCCAGGCGGCTCAGCTTGCCGCCCACTATGCGGAGACCGCCGGCGGTCAGAACATCCCGGTGGACGTGACCCCCGTGCGGCAGGTGAAGAAAATCCCCAACGGCAAGCCGGGCATGGTGATTTACCATACCTATAAAACCGTCATTGTCAACCCCTACCCGGACATCGTGGTGGACGAGCTGAACGCGGAGAAGAAGCCGGAAGAAAACTGAGGAGATAAAATATAAGATACAAGATATAAGATAAGCAAAATAATATCTTATATCTCATATCCTATATCTCGTATCTCAAATTCCCTCTATCAATTTCTAAACAAATGTGTTATAATACTCCCAAGAGGTGAAACATTATGGAAGAAAATAAGGAAATGGAACAAGTCAGTGCCGAGGAAATGAACGCTGAGGTTCTGAAAAAGGATAGCTATACCCCCCGCCCCAAGTGGCAGATCGTTGCCGCCTGGATCGGCATTGCCATCGTGGCAGTGGGCTTCATCCTGTACTGCTGGCAGATCGCAAACGGTGGCATGTAATGCGGATTCTTGGAATTGACCCGGGGTATGGCATCACCGGCTTCGGCGTGATCGAATCGGAACGGGGGCAAAATAGGCTTATCACCTGCGGTGCCATCACCACCCCGGCAGGCATGGATTTTTCTGCCCGGTTGGAGATCATTTACGAAGATATGCGAAAGCTTCTGGAAACTGCCAAGCCCGATGCGGTAGCCATAGAGGAACTGTTTTTTGGACAGAACGTCACCACCGGCATCGGTGTTGCCCAAAGCCGGGGGGTGATTTTGTTGGCCATCCGTCAGGCAGGACTGGAAGTGACATCCTATAAGCCCATGCAGGTCAAGCAGGCCCTGGTGGGCTACGGCAACGCCACCAAGCATCAGATGATGGACATGACCAAGCGTCTTTTGCACCTGAACGCCATGCCCAAGCCGGACGATGCGGCGGATGCCATCGCCATCGCCCTGTGCCACGCAAGGTCGAGTACATCCCTGATTGCACAGGCACAACAAATGAGGAATTAGGAATGAGGGATTAGGAATTTAACTCCTAATTTCTAACTCCTAACTCCTAATTGGAGGAATATTATGCTCTACTACGTTTTCGGTGAAGTCACCGTTTTGGAGCCCGGTCTTGCGGTGGTGGACTGCGGCGGCGTGGGTTATGGCTGCCGTATCAGTGCCTATACCGCGGCACAACTGAAATTGAATCAAAATGCCCGGCTGTACATCACCGAATCCATCCGGGAGGATGCGTTTGACCTGTACGGCTTCATCAGCCGGGAGGAACAGCATTGCTTTGAGTTGCTGACTTCCGTCAATGGCGTGGGCCCCAAGGCGGCTATGGCCATACTCTCCGCCGGCGGCCCCCAAAATCTGACTCTGGCCATCATGACCGGGGACGAGAAAATGCTCACCGCCGCCCAGGGCATCGGCAAAAAGATTGCCCAGCGGATCATTTTGGAGCTGAAAGACAAAATCGGCGGCGGCAGCGTGGAGCTGGATTTCTCCACTGGCCCGGCAGTTTCCGCACCCGCTCAGGGTGGCAATGTTGCCATGGCAAGAGCCGCCTTGCAGGAGCTGGGTTACAGTCCGGCAGAGATCCAAAACGCCCTCAAAGGAGCGGATCCGGGTGCTTCCACGGAAGAACTCGTCCGCCATGCCCTAAGAGCGATGGTTATGAAGGGATAAAAAGATACGAGATAGAAGATACAAGATATAAGATATGGACGAGAGGAAAGTATCTTATATCTCATATCCTATATCTTATATCTCGGAGGTATTATTAATGAGCTTAGAATTTTCACAGGAACTGGACAATACCATCATTTCTCCCACCTTCGCACCACAGGATGCAGGGGAGATCGGTCTGCGGCCGAAGCGGCTGTCGGACTACACCGGTCAGGAGAAGGCTAAGGGAAATCTGTCTGTTTATATTGAGGCCGCCCGGCTGCGTAACGAGCCGCTGGACCATACTTTGCTGTACGGTCCTCCCGGTTTGGGCAAAACCACCCTGGCCGGGGTCATCGCCAACGAGATGGGGGTCAATATCCGCATCACCTCCGGCCCGGCCATCGAAAAACCCGGAGATCTGGCGGCACTTTTGACCAACTTAAATCCCGGCGATATTCTGTTTATCGACGAAATTCACCGCCTGAACCGGGTGGTTGAGGAGATTTTGTATCCGGCAATGGAGGACTTTGCCATCGACATCATCGTGGGAAAGGGCCCCAGTGCCAACTCCATCCGTCTGGATCTGCCCAAGTTCACCCTGGTGGGTGCAACGACCCGGGCGGGTCAGCTTTCCGCACCTTTGCGTGACCGCTTCGGTGTCTCCCTGCGGTTGGAGCTGTACACCTCCGAGGAGCTGGCCCGGATCGTCACCCGGAGTGCCACCATTTTGGGCATGGACATCGACCCCAAGGGTGCTATGGAAATCGCTTCCCGGAGCCGGGGCACGCCCCGTATCGCCAACCGGTTTTTGCGTCGTGTCCGGGATTTTGCCCAAATCATGGGCGATGGCGTGATCACCAAAGAGGCCGCCGATTTGGCTCTCTCCCGTCTGGAAGTGGATGCGTTGGGTCTGGACGCCATTGACCGCCGGATGCTCACCGCCATCATTCAGAATTACGGCGGCGGCCCGGTGGGACTGGAAACGTTGGCGGCCACCATCGGCGAAGAAGCGGTGACACTGGAAGACGTGTACGAGCCGTATCTCATGCAGCTGGGCTTCCTGACCCGTACCCCCCGGGGACGCTGCGTGACCCATTTGGCCTACGACCACCTGCACATTCCCTTTAACGGTCAGGACCGGTTTGATGTATAAAATCCTTGTAAAATTGTAAAATAATTGTAAATAAAGGATTGACTTTTATTTTTGGCTGTGTATAATGGAACTCGTGGTATATCCACAACATTATATGACTCCGCATTAACCAAAACATGGTGAACATTACGGGGCAATCAACCAAAGAGAGGTATTTCCAATGTACGAAGACAAGACTTTAGTATGCAAAGAGTGCGGCAACGAATTTGTGTTTACCGCCGGTGAACAGGAATTCTACGCAGAGCGCGGCTTCCAGAACGAGCCCCAGCGCTGCAAGGCTTGCCGTGACGCTCGCAAGAACGCTGCTCGTGGCCCCCGTGAGTTCTTCACTGCTACCTGCGCCCGTTGCGGTGGCGAGGCAAAGGTTCCCTTCGAGCCCAAGTCCGACCGTCCCGTGTATTGCAGCGAGTGCTTCGCTCAGATGCGTGCAGAAGGCTAATAGTCAAACACAAAAGGGCTGGTTTTCCAGTCCTTTTTGTTTTGTGTGATGGTTTACATAACATAAACCCTCCCCCAGGGGGAGGGTGGCCGAACGAAGTGAGGTCGGGAGAGGAATGGCGGTAGAACCGAGATTAGAATAGGTCTATACAGGTGCAATTATTTTACATTACCGCCCGTATTCCTCTTCCGCTTCGCTGTCGCTCAGCACCTTCCCCTCGGGGGAAGGTATTGTGACTGCTGTCTATGCTTGCATTTTATTTTATCCCATGATAAAATGAAAAAAATCGTTATTTAAGGAGGTGTTCCGCTGTGCGTCGTATCTTTTTGCTCATTCTTTGCCTGTGTCTGCTGACCACGGCGGTGCATGCCGCCGGCACGGTGTCCGACCTGCGGAGCAATGCCTTTGTGTCCTCCGACGGCACTTGCCGGATTTCTATGGAGCTCCGCCTGACCATGGACGGAACGGAGACAGACCTGCGTTTTCCCCTGCCCGGTTCGGCCAAGGACATTACCCTGAACGGAAGTGCCGCCAAAACCTCCCGTTCCGATTCCCGGCGTTGGGTGGACCTGTCCTCCTTGATCTACGGTGCGGGAAATTATACCTTGTATCTGCAATATTCCCTGCCGGATCTGGTGACAGAGCAGGAAAAATCCGGGCTGATTTTGACCCTGCCGTTGCTGTCCGGTTTTGCCTATCCCATTGACCGGATGGAATTTTCCGTCACGCTTCCCGGCACACCGGAAGAAATGCCCGCCTTTACCAGTACCTATCACGCCGAATCCATGGAATCTTTCATGGAATGTACTGTGGAAGGCAATGTGATCTCCGGGCATTTTCTGCAAGGCCTGAACGACCATGAGACGCTGACCATGACGCTGGGAGTCTCCAACGCCATGTTCCCCCAAAATATTGCCAAACGCTGGTCGCTGAGTTACGACGATCTGCTCCAATATGGGCTGATTATTCTGGCACTGGCCTACTGGCTGATCTTTTTGCGTTGCCCCTTGCCCCGCAGAGTCCGCCGCCTGCAAGCCCCCGACGGCATGACCGCCGGTCAGCTGGGCTGTGTTTTAAGCGGGTTGGGTGTGGACTTTTCTATGATGGTGCTGTCCTGGGCACAGATGGGTTATCTGTCCATCCACATGGACCGGCATAACCGGGTTTTGCTGTACAAGACCATGGACATGGGCAATGAACGCAGCGAATTTGAAGTACGCACGTTCAAAACCCTGTTCGGAAAACGGGACAAGGTGGACGGCAGCGGAGAGCACTATGCCAGATTGAGCCGCAAGGCCGGTAAGACCATTCCCGGTGCCTGGCATTATTTCAAAAAAAGTTCCGGAAATCCCCTGATTTTCCGGTGCATTGCCGCCTTGATCGGTGCAGTTTCCGGTTATTCTCTGGCGGTGGCCTTTGCAACCGATACGGCATGGCAGATCGTGCTGGCGATTATACTGGTACCGCTGGGAGCGGTGCTGTCCTGGCTGATCCAAACCGGTATGCGGGGTATCCATTTGCGGCACCGTCTGGACCTGCTGATCGGCATCGGATGCGGGTTTGTTTGGCTGTTCTTGAGCTTGATCGCCGGCGAGGGAATCGTGGGCTTCTTGGTGGTGTCCAGCCAGGCTTTGGCCGGAATTGCCGCCGTACATGGCGGACGGCGGACGGATGCCGGTTTACAGGCCCGCAATGAGATTCTGGGTCTGCGGAAATACCTGCGAAGCGTGACACCGGAGGAGTTGTACCGGATCGTGGAAACCAATCCGGAGTACTATTTTGCCATGGCACCGGATGCGTTGGCTCTGGGTGTGGACAGAGAATTTGCCCGTCAGTTCGGCAAGGAAAAGCTTCCGGAATGTCCCTATTTGTCGGTTTACGGCCGGACATCCCTGACCGCACGGCAATGGAATGAACTGTTGCGAAAAACAGTGCAGATTCTGGACGAACGCCGGCGGAAACTGGTGTGGGAAAAGCTGTTTGGAAGAAAATAAAGCCTTCCCCTGGGTCGAATGAGGGCAAGGGCGGCTTCGCCGCCGTAACACCAGATCTTTGAAAATCCCCGGTCGAAAGACCGGGGATTTTCATTTATTCTTCCATCAGTGCCTTGAAAACAGGCAGGCTTTTTTGGATCATTTCCGGTGTGACGCAATAGCAGATGCGGAAATATCCGGGGCAGCCGAAGTCCGTACCCGGTACCACAAGCAAGTCCTTTTCCTTGGCTCGCTGAGAAAACGCCTCGGAATTGCCGCCGGGGGCTTTGATGAACAGATAGAACGCTCCGTCCGGCTTGGCCATTTCGTAGCCGTAGGAAGTCAGTGCATCATAAAGCATCCGCCGGTTCCGGTCGTAAGCCTCCAAATCCGGACGCAGCTTGGCACACCGGGCGATGACCTTTTGCAGCAAGCTGGGGGCACACACGTGTCCGGACACCCGGGAGCTTCCGGCGATGGCGGCGTAGAGCTGCTTGCTGTCCGCTGCCGTCTCAGGAACATAGACATAGCCAATCCGTTCGCCGGGCAGAGACAGGGATTTGGAGTAGGAGTAGCACACGATGGTGTGGGGGTAAATGCTCGGCAGGAAGGGAGTTTTCACGCCGCCGTAGGTCAGCTCCCGGTAGGGTTCGTCCGCTACCAGATAGATGGGGTGGCCAAACTCCTCCCCTTTTCGCAGCAACAGGGCGGCAAGCTTTTCCAAAGTTTCCCGGGTGTAGACCACGCCGGAGGGATTGTTGGGAGAATTGAGGATGATGGCGGCGGTGTTTTCGCTGAGCATGGCTTCCAGAGCGTCCAGCTTGATCTGAAAATCCGGAATGTCCGCCGGAACCACCCGGAATTTCAGTCCCGCTCCTTCAGCAAAGGGGCGATACTCCGGGAAGAAGGGTGCGACGGCCAAAAGTTCCGCATTTTCCGTAGCCAAAGAGCGGAAAACGGCGGTCAAACCCGGGGCCGCACCGCAAGTGATAAACAGATTTTCCGGCTTTACACCGGCATTGTAACGTTCGTTCAGGTCGTCGGCAATGGCCTTACGGGTGGCAAGGTCGCCGATTGCAGAGGTATAGCCGTGGATAGCCACGGAATCCGTATCCGCCAGAATGTCCCGGATGGCCTGATCCACCCCGACAGGTGCGGGGACGGAGGGGTTGCCCAGGGAGTAATCGTACACGTTCTCCCGGCCGATTTCTGCCGCCCGGCGGCAGCCGTATTCAAACAGCTCTCGGATGCAGGAGCGATTGGAGCCCAATTCAAAGGATTTTTGATTGTACATATGTTATTTCCTTTCCAGTTTATGTTTAACCCAAGTGAAAACCAATTAAATTGCAAAATGTCAAAAATATGTCATTCCGAGGAGTGCGAAGCACGACGTGGGAATCCGTTCTCCTGCGGCTCACAGAGCCGCGCGAGCCTGAGGCTCGCAAAAGATGCGGATTGCCACACCAGTGACCATGGGTCACTGGTTCGCAATGACAGAGTTGTTAATTTGTGCGTTAATCAAAAGCCAGTCCGAAGTAGTCCGGGGCGGGCAAATCGGACAGGGCGTGGTACATGGCAAAGGGCTTCTGATCGCCCGGGGTGCGGAAACGGCCCTTGCTTTTGTGCAGAGCCGCCAAAATACCCGGTGCGGCATCGGCATTTCCCAAAAGCTCCGGGACAATACATGGTTCGCCCCGGTAGACAGTGGCCAGAAAATCCTCTCCGGCGTAAAAATCCGCCAGAGTTTGCAGAAAATTCAGATTGTCCCCCTCTTGCAAAACGCCGTTTTCCGGTAGGATTTTCCGACGCAGACGGCAGTATTCCTCTGCGTTAATCTGACGTAAAGCGACCGGCGTTTCCCCAGCCTGACAGGTAAATTCTGAGACGGAAGCACACAGGGAATACCCCATTTTTTCGTACATCTGGAACAAATTGCCCTCTGCCGGAACCAAAATCTCCCCGGCATAGCCCAGATATTTCAGGTGATTGTGGGTGTTTTCCGTCAAAATCCGACACAGCCCCTTGCCCCGGTGATTTTTCGCCGTAGCTACGCCATACAGATAAGCCAGCGGCTTTCCCTGATAACTGCAATCGAACCAGTAAAGGGCGGCGGCAATTTGACCGTCAACGCTCAGGCACCGGCACCGGTCCGGGGCAAAGCCGTAGGTATAAAAATGCTCCAAAAAGGCCTCGTCGTCCCCAAATGCTTCCTGCCACAGCTTTTTCAAGCCGTCTGATTGCTCCGGTGACGGATAATCAATGTTCATCGTCATCCTCCAAAAGATTTGCCCAGAATTTTACCACCAGGCGGTCCGGGTAGTAGGACAGCTTCGCCTTGCGAAGTCCTTCAATGCCCATATCATCCTCCCGGTTCAGCCATTGCAGTGCCGGGTACTTTTCGTGGAGATGCCGGGCAAATGCCTGATTGATGGCGGCATACGCCCCCTCGCCCAACGCTTTTTCAAAATGCACGTCAAAGGTGGTGTCGTTCAGGAAAGAGCCGGCGGTCATGGCGATGATTTCGCCGTTTTCCGTGAGAACCAGTCCTTCCAGTCCCAGTTCCGACCATTTTTCCATGGCCCGGTGCAGGGCAACCTGCTCCATGTGATAGTCCCCCTGGGGATCTGCGGCCAGCCGTTTTTCGTACCAGGTCTGGGTCATTTCCTTTACCGCCGGCAGCATGGTTTCGTCAATTTCCGCGATTTTGCAACCCGGGTGATCCTGATAAAAACGGTTCACATGATTGCGTTTGCGTTGATATTTCCGTCCCGGCAGAAGTGCCAGTTTTTCGATGCTGTAAATGTAGTCACAGCCGTCCCGGTCCGGATGGAAACAGAACTTTCCGGGATAGCGTTCTTCCAATATGGCGCAGTCCCCGGCGGTCATGGAGGTCAGACGGCATTCCAGCCCCCTTGCCCGGGCGTCGTGGAAGATGGCCTCCAAAACCGGGCCGATATCCCCCTCGCCCGCGGGAAAGGGGTAAACGCTTTTTCTTTGAAATTGGGAGAACAGGGCAAGATAGCCCTCTGAAAAGGCCACCTTTTGCTGGCCCCATATATACAGGTTCACCAGGGAATATTCGCATCCCCGCTCCCCGCATCCGGCGAGGTATGCCTTGTATGCTTCCGCCTGGGAAAGGTCCAGTTTCTGAAAATCGATCAAGCTTTCACTTCCTTTTGGGATAGTCAAACTGTTAATAAACTGTCATTGCGAGGAGCCGTTATAAAACGGCGACGTGGCAATCTCCTGGTACAGTTCATCGATACGCTGTGCAGTAACAAACATCGTACCGGGAGATTCCCACGGCCCTATGGGCCTCGGAATGACATTCTTTTTTAACACGCTGAGGATAGTATACCACAGTTTTTTAAGTTTTGTCAAAAAAGGGCAAAAGTTCTCCCGCGTCTTTCAGCACATAATGGGGCTTGTCCGGCGATTCTTCAAGGGTCTGCAATGTGGATTCGCCGGACAGCACCAAAACGGTGGTACACCCGGCATTCAGCCCGGATTTAACGTCCGTATAGATCCGGTCACCGATGACGGCGGTTTCTTCTTTGGAATAGCCCCATTTCGCCATAGCCAGCTCCGGCATCAGCGGACCGGGCTTGCCGATGACCACCGGCTCACGACCGGTGGCATTTTTGATGCCGATACACACACTTCCGCAGTCCGGCACACAGCCGAACTCCGTGGGACACACCAGATCCGGGTTGGTGGCGATGTAGGGAATGTTCTTTTTCGTCAGCAGAATTTTCGACACATCCCACAGTTTCCCAAACGTCAGCTCTGTGTCAAAGCCCATGACCACGCATTGCGTCTGATCGATATCCGTGGTGGTCTCAAAGCCCTCGCTTTCCAGCTCCGCAATCAAAGATTTTGTGCCGCAGACGTAGAGTTTCTTGCCGGGATGGTGCTTTTTCAGATAGTGGGCGGTGGCCTGTGAGGAGGTCATAAAATCCTCCCGGGTGGCGGCAATGCCCATTTTCTCCAGCTTTTTTACATAGTCTTCCACGCTTTTGGAAGAATTGTTGGTCATGAACAGATATTTTGCTCCGGTTTGGCGAATTTCTGACAGTAATTCCTTTGTGAAATCATACAGCCGATCGCCCAAATACAGCGTGCCGTCCATGTCGAAAAGGTATAGTTTTGTGTTTTTTACAAGCTGGTGCATTTTGTCACCCCCATTTGCTGTTATCATACACTTTTTGTCCGGCTTTTTCAACAGGATATATTGACAATTGCTTTTAATGGTGGTAGAATCCAATCAATACTATTTTACCGAAAGGAAAGAAAGTTATGGATATGACATTGGAATCCTGCCGGAAATTCGTGGAAGTTCTGGCATCTGACGCTCCCGCTCCCGGCGGCGGCGGTGCGGCCGCTCTGGTTGGTGCCATCGGCACTGCTCTGGGCAACATGGTCGGCTCTTTGACCGTTGGCAAGAAGAAATATGCCGACGTGGAGTCTGAAATCATCGCTCTGAAAGCCAAGTGCGACGCATTGCAGACCGAGCTTTTGAATCAGGTGGAGGCTGACGAGGTCAATTTCCTGCCCCTGGCAAAGGCTTACGGCATCCCCAAGGACGATCCCAACCGGGACGCTGTGATGGAGGAAGCCACCATCATCGCCTGCTCCACCCCCATGAAGATTATGGAACTGTGCTGTGAGGCAATCGAGCACATCGCTGTGTTTGCCGCCAAGGGCAGCCGTCTTGCTGTTTCCGATGCCGGCTGCGGTGCTGTGTGCTGCAAGGCTGCTTTGCAGGCTGCATCCCTGAATGTGTTCATCAACACCAAGAGCCTGAAAAACCGGGATGTGGCGGAAGAAATGAACGCCAAGGCCAACGGCATGCTGACAAAGTACTGTGCCATGGCTGACGAAATTTTCAACACCGTCAAGGCCGGTTTTGGGCAGTAAGTCGGCAACGAATTTAACATATTATAGAGGAGAATATACATATGGCTAAACTGTTACTGGGCAAGGAAGTTACCGATGCCCTGAACGCAAAACTGCAGGAGCGCACCGCCGCTCTGCGGGCAAAGGGCGTTGTCCCCACTCTGGGCATCATTCGCGTGGGCGAAGATCCCTCCGACCTGTCCTACGAAAAGGGTGCAACCAAGCGTGCCGAGCTGGTGGGTGTGGATGTGAAGAACTTCATCCTGCCGGCTGACGCTTCCAAGGAAGACGTGCTGGCCGCCATCGACCAGGTCAACGCTGACGACTCTATCCACGGCGTGCTGATGTTCCGTCCCCTGCCCAAGCACCTGAAGAACGATCAGAATGAGATCTGCAACCGTCTTGACCCCAAGAAGGACGTGGACTGCATGACCCATATGAGTAACGCCGGCGTGTTCGAGGGTCTGGACGATCTGGGTTACGCCCCCTGTAGCCCCGCCGCCTGTATGGAAATTCTGGACTTCTACGGCATCGACTGCAAGGGCAAGACCGCTGTGGTCATCGGCCGTTCTTTGGTGGTTGGCAAGCCTGCCGGCATGATGCTCATGGGCAAGAACGCCACCGTCACCACCTGCCACACCCGTACCGTGAACACCGCTGAGATCTGCAAGAATGCAGACATCATCGTGTCCGCCGCAGGCGTGCTGAACAGCCTGACTGCTGATTTTGTCCGTCCCGGCCAGATCGTCATCGACGTGTCCATCAACTGGGATGCCAACAAGCCCAACGCCAAGGGCGGCCTGGGCGGTATCGCCGGCGATGCCAAGTTTGACGAGGTTGAGCCCATTGTTGAGGCCATCACCCCCGTTCCCGGCGGGGTAGGGTCCGTCACCACTTCCGTGCTGTTGAAGCACGTGGTGGAAGCTGCTGGGAAGATTTAAAAGCAATGTCATCGCGAACCAGCCAGCAGGCTGGTGTGGCGATCCCCATAGTTTTCCGGAATCTTGTGGGGGATTGCCACGCCAGTGTGAGCACTGGCTCGCAATGACAGAAATAACCCGGCTGTATGACTGGCGAAAATGGGGAATACCCCAGGGGAGTACAGCGGAGAAAATGCCGATCGCCTGGGCAATCCGATTTACCTGGTCGGATTGCCCTTTTTAACCTATGAAAAGAGGTAGAAAAGATGAAAAAACTCAACAATCTGGCGGAAAGCAGCTTTTTGAGACTGTTTTTTGCGTTCATTTCCCTGTGCTTCGTGATCGCGGCGTTCTTTATGCCGGACAGCAGCACCATGTTCACCGGCCTGTGGGAGATCATGGCGGGGACCTGTAAGATCTCCACCAACTACTTCGCCCTGGGCGGCTATGCCGCTACCTTCCTGAACATGGGCCTTGTCGGCGTGCTGTGCACGCTGCTTTGCTGTCTGCCCGGTGCAAAACCCAACAACGTCACCACTCTGGGCGTTCTGCTCACCATCGGCTTCGGCTCCTGGGGTATCAACCCCCTGAACATGGTTCCCACCGTGCTGGGCGTCATGCTGTACGCTCTGGTGAAGAAGGAAAAGCTGGGTGCGGTGAGCAATGCCATGCTGTATTCCACCGGCATCGCCCCGCTGATTTCCGATCTGCTGTTCCGCTACCCCGGTGTGGCGTATATCGGCTTTAACTGGTTGGGACTGAGTCTGGCATTGTTCATCGGTCTGGTCATCGGCTTTTTCCTGCCGGCAGGTCTTGCCCATGCCCCCAATATTCACAAGGGCTATGACCACTACAGTGCCGCTGTGCCTATCGGCATGACTGCATTTTTCCTCCGGGCAGTGCTGTACAATGTAATGCTGGGCACGACCCCCGGTGCACTGGGCCTGTCTACTATGGCCGCCCTGGATGTGGCATCCTTTGCCAACACCAACATTTTCTGCTTCGTGGTGTTCGGCCTGTGTGTGGTGTTTGCTCTTTTGATGGGCTGCACCCCCAAGGACTACTGGAATCTGATGAAGGATTCCGGCCACGGCGTCAGCTTCACCACCAAGTACGGCTACGCCCCGTTCCTGATGAATGTGGGTCTGTATGGCCTGATGATCGTGACCTATTTCAACATTGCCGGCAACATCGACGGCAGAAACGTCTGGACGGGCATGACCTTCGGCATTGTGTTCTGCATGCTGGCAACTTGTAATTCCGGCTCTCATCCCGGCAACGTGTGGCCTATTATGGCAGGCTACGTGATCACGTCCTTCCTGTTCGGCTGGATTTTCAAGCTGCTGGGCGGCGAAAACTACGGCCTGACCATCGGCAGCCAGTCCATTCTCATCGGCCTGTGCTACGCCAACGGCCTGTCCCCCATCTCCGGCAAGTACGGCGTGTTCCACGGCATGCTGGCCGCAGGACTGCATTATCTGCTGGTAACGGCTGTGCCGGATATGCACGGCGGCTTCTGCCTGTATAACGGCGGCTTCACCGCCGCACTGATCTGCCTGATCTTCGTGCCCCAGCTGGAAAAGTTCTGCCGCACCAAGGAAGAACGGAAAGCTGCCAAATTGGCGAAAAATACGAAATAAAGCGAACCCCTGCGAAGGATTTTCCTCCGCAGGGGTTCTTTGACAGAATGAAACAGGTGAGTCACTGAAATGACTCACCTGTTTTTATTATTAGCCGATGATATTGTCTCTTACGATTGCTTGTTTGCCGACCTCGGTATCCAGGTTCATGGCCTCGCGGCAATCGTCGAAGACATTGTCGTGGATGTTCCACGGGATGCTGACAGTGGAATAGATCATAAATTCATCTCCCACTTTCATCTCGCGACCCTCTTTGAGGGTGAATGCAAGTGTTTCGGCATTGAAGCTCTCGATCTCAGACTCGGATCCGTCAGCAAGCCAGCGAATCGTCCAGCCCCGGTAGCCGTGAGAGCGGCGACGGAGGAGCATCGGTTTATTCTGACTGCTGACCTGGCTCAGCTCGGTGCGGTAAAATACTCTGTCGCTCTCTACCAGGCCAACGCTGCCGTAAACGCGTGTGGAGCAAATTCCTGTACCAACGCCTGCAAAGGTGTTGTCGTGAATCTGGACACGTGTCACATCGTCGGAAATTTTAATTCCGAGAACCTTGCTGTCGCACGCACCTCTGACATATATCTGGTTATCTGCGATGGTGGCGAAGTTGTTGGTTATCTTGATGGCGTAGCGTTCCTGCGACTCGCTTTCCGCTGCCGTCATATCAAAGATGTTGGAGGTGATGAGGGTGTTCTCACTGGGAAGATCGTAAATGGTGCCCTCACCGTAGCTTTCTATGACATTGGAATTGAGATTGACAAAGTTGTTTCCGGTTATCAGTATCTGCGTTGCCGCCGCACCGCAGCGGATCAATGCAGTGCCGGTCGAGCAGCCACTCTCAAAGTGATTGCCGCTTATGACAACCTGACCGGTGGGGATCAGCTCATGGAATTCGCCTCTTGTGCGGGAGTTGCCAAAGGCAAGAGGACCGGTATTTCTGAAGTAGCACCCCTCTATGCGAGAAAATCTCGACGCACCCTCAAAGGCGGCATTGCCCACATCTCTTACGCGGCAGTAGAGCATGGAGGTGTTTTCGGCCTGAGTTGCGGTATTGAAGGCGTTGCGGGCACAGTCCTCTACTGTACAACGGTAGTAGATGATGCTCGTGTTGTACAGCTCGGGATCCGGGTTGGGAGGACGGCGCTTGTCGCTAAGGGCGAAGAAACACTCGGCAGACATACGGCGGGCATGGCAATTCTCCATATACACCCGCTCGGTGTTGTTGACATAGGTAGCGTTTGATTTGTTGAAATAGAAGCCGTAGACGGAGGTTCCGCCCTTTACTGGGAGGAGTCCGTATTGGTCGCGTTCTGCAAACCCACCGCCGCCAATCATGAAGATATTACGGAGCGTAAATTCCTTGCCACCCTCAACGGCGAAGCAGGAACCCTCAGCCTTTTCCAGTCCAAACGCTCCCAGTGAATTGTCAAGAATCGTTCCGTAGCCACTCTCACCTTCGAAGGTGAAGCTTGTGTGACCTTGTATGAAAAGCGTGGAGGTCAGACGGTACCGGCCGTTGGGAAGGAAGACGCCTTTACCCTCTGCGATGGCGGCATTAATCGCGTTCTGGATCGGGAGCGTATCCGAGTGACGCATAACACAGTCGGCACTTTCGTTGGCTGTCTTGGAGAGATAAATCTTATTTCCTTCGATCTTCTCAATGACTGCGACGAGTCTGGTGGAGCAGACTACCACGGCGGTGACGCCCCATTCTCTTTCCGGGAACGCATTCACTTTCACGGAGACCTTGCCGTCCAGGTCTATCGGCTCCTCGGTGACGGGAACATTCTCGTGCCAGGTGCGACCGAAATCCTTGGACCAGCGGAGAACCTGGGGCGTTGTGGGATCAAAGTCCACGAAATACGCAACCCATTCTTCGTCTACTGAGCCGAGAAGTTCCAGTCTGCCGTTCAGCGGGCGGCCATGCTGCCAGGGTCTGCGGTTTACGGGAGAAGTATCCTTTCTGTCTGAAAAGACATCACATACATGGCGCTGAAAGCCGCGGGTGAGGAGAACTTCCTGCCCTACGGAAAAATCTCCCACATCATCAACAATGATCTCGTTTGAACCGGCAACGACAACTGCACTCGTCTCAAAAAGTGAGCCGGTTGCTCCGAAATCCTTGGCGTTCAGGTATTTTTTGTAAGCTTCGCTGTTCATAAAATACTCCTTTCGGTTATTTTTAACAGATTTCATCGACGGACCGATGCCGCAACGATGCATACCATGGGAATTATAACAGAGTTGCCGCAAAAATACAACACCAAAAAGCAGATATGTTAAAAATTGACCAATTATTGATTGCTTTTGTCTTGCAAAAGCAGCGGAAATGCTGATATAATTATAATGCAAAAATAACAACAAAGGAGATCGGTAAAAATTATGAAAAAACCATTACTGTCCGAGATGACATTGAGAGAAAAAATCGGTCAGCTGCTGGCACCCCATCAGTGGGATATGTTTGGCAAGTCAGAAGCCAGCTTTGACTTTCAGCCTGCAGATATGGAAAAAGTTCGTGCCAACTATGAAAGAGAACAGATCGGCACCATCCGGGGCGAGCAAATTGGTGTTTATTTCACAGACCCCAGACACTTCCAATACGACGATTCCAGCACCGCTGACGAAGGTTTGCTGGGCTACGGCAGAATCAAAATGCCCTCCGCACCTTATAAGGAATACCTTGAAGAGCTGGGCAGTTACATGAAGATCCCGCCTCTGGTTGCCGGCGACATGACCAACGGCTGCAACTATGTATTTGAAGATCTTTCCGCTATCACCTGTGCCAATTCCATTGGTGCAGCTGACTCAGAAGAGCTGACCTTTGCCCTTGCTGCCGCCGTCGCCCGGGAATTTCGTTGCTGCGGACATAACTGGGCATTTCGCCCCGTGGTGGATTTCTGCAACCGCAACGGCACCTGCTGTATGCGTACCTTCGCCATCGACGATCCGGAACGGACACTCAGACTCTGCAAGGCATACATGAGAGGTTTGCAGTCTGAGGGTGTTGCTGCCTGTGCCAAGCACTTCCCCGGTAAGGACCGGAATGATTGCAGAGACGGCCATTTCAGCCCCTGCACCGTGGGTGACAGCATGGAAGTCTGGTGGAGTGAGCAGGGTAAGGCATTCCAGGAAATGATCGATGCCGGTGTCTACACTATCATGCCCGGACACCAGTCCTTCCCCGCCGCAGACGACACCATGATTAACGGCCAGTACGTCCCCACCACCCTCTCCAAGAAGATCCTCACCGATCTGTTGAAGGAGAAAATGGGCTTTAAGGGTGTTGTCATTACCGACGGCATCGGAATGGCCAACCTCTTTAACCTGCTCCCCTATGAAGAACTGATTGTAGGGCTGGTCAATGCCGGCAATGATGTCATTTTGGGATCCAAGATAAACTCCGGTGATCTGATCGAGCAGGCTGTTTTGGATGGCCGGATCCCCATGGAGCGCATCGATGACGCCTGTCAGCGCGTTCTGGATTTGAAGGAAAAGCTGGGTATGTTTGAAGACGGCTACTACAATCTGCCCTACAAGGCCGAGGATGTAGTTGCCGAGACCAGACGAATCAGCACTGAAATTGCTCGCCGCAGCATGACTTTGATCCGTGACCGTCGCCAGCTTCTGCCTCTGGATCAGAAGAAAATCAAAAAAGTATCCATCATCATTTCTACCCATACAGAAGTCTTTACCGAGCAACTGCAGGTATTGAAAGAAGCCTTTGAACGCAGAGGTATTGAGGTCTATATGCAGCGGCGGCTGAAAAGTGCACTGGAATTGAAGGCTATATCCGATAACAGCGATCTGATCATCTATGCGGCTTATGTTGCACAACATAACCCCCCCGGTGCACTGCGTCTGATAGGCGAGGAATGCAGGACCTTCTACTATGCATTCAACCATGGCAAGGAAAAGAGCATTGGTGTTTCCTTTGGGTATCCCTATATCCACTACGATACCATGGAGAACGCCGATACCTTTATCAATGCTTATTGCCCCGCACCGGAAAACATAGAAGCTTTCGTTCAGGCTATCTTTGGTGAGATTCCCATCACCGGCAAGAGTCCTGTCAAGATCATCCCCGATGCGAATACCAGATAAGTTTTTCGCGTTAATAGGAAAGGAGAACAAATATGAGAGCGGCTTTTTACGAATGTGACGTAACACCGCCCCTTGGTGGTTTTATGTGGGGGCATTATAAACCCATGTTTGCACAGAATGTTCACGACCGGCTGTATGCAAAAGCAGTTGTTGTAGAAGATGCCGGGGAAGTGGTCGCCATTTTAACGGTAGATACTTGTGCACTGCCGGAAGAGATGCACGATATCGTGACCCAGAGAATTTTCGAGTACACAGGGATTACGCCGGATCGTGTCTGCATCACCTCTAATCATACCCACTCCGGTGCCCCTGTTTCTGGTGATAGTGCCATAGGATGCAGTGCCGACGCAACTTACAAAGATGTATTTTTCCGACGTTGTGCGGATGCAGTTACGCTGGCATACAAACGGTTGGAAACCGTGGAAGTAAAATTCGGAGCTACCGAAATACGCGGTCTCTCGTTTTGCCGCGACTTTGTCATGGAAGACGGCACACTGATTACCAATGGTCGTGGCAGAAAAGGGATGGTACGACCGCTGGATGATCGGGATCCTGCACTGCCTGTACTGATGTTCTATCAGGATGGAAAGCCCGTTGGTGCCTTTGTCAATTTTGCATGTCACTCCTGCTGCCTTGGTCTGTTGTATGCCGATGATCCCGGTTATAGCGGGGACTACTCGTCTGAACTTGCCAAGCAGCTGAAGGCACATTACGGAAATGACTTTGTTACGATTTTCTTACTTGGCACCTGCGGCGACGTTTCCCACAGAGACCATATGAACTTTGTGTATCCGGATCCGCCCCTGTGGTTCCGGGAGATGGGCAAACGTTTGGCGGAAGGGGTGATTCGCGTCGCAGAGCAGGCTGAGCCTGTTCCGGGCGGCGTAGGCGTTTTGAAGGAGTTTATCCAGATAGAACGCAGAATACCCACAGAACAAGAAGCTATAGAATTGGTACAGAAATACATAAGCAATGGGACTGCCATGCGTTCACGGAATTTGCTCCATTATGTGGCAGCAAATACAGAGAAGTACAGTAAGCTTGCGGTTCAAGTCATTCGTATCGGAGATGTATGTATCTCTGCACTTCCCGGTGAAGTATTCACAACCTACGGACTGGGCATCAAGGCTGCTTCTCCGTTCAAGCGAAACATAGTTGTGGAAAATTGCAATAGCTATTGCGGTTATGTGCCGAGCAAGCAGGCTTTTTCCGAGAATAACAACCTCTACGAAACCTCTCCGTGCTTCCATAGTTGCCTGATTCCCGAAGCCGGCGAGATCATCCAGAACAAGGCCCTTGAGCTGTCTGGAAAATTGCTGTAAATTGTATTTCACAAATCAAATAAGAAAACAGGTGCTCTAAGAGCACCTGTTTTCGATTTTATTCAAAACTGCGCCGGTATTCCTGCGGCGTCATGGCATAAATGTAGTGAAATGCCCGGTTAAAGCTCCGGATACTCCCAAAACCAGAAGCAAAAGCAATCTCTGCAAAGGTCGTGTTGCCCCGGGTTATCTGCTTTGCTGCGTAGGTGCATCGGATGTACCACAGATAGTGCTGAAAGGTATTACCCGTATTCTTGGACAGGATCCTGCTGACGCTGGAAGGATGCAGACCGAGTGCGGCCCCCACGCTTGTTAGATTGATATTCTCGTTATAATGCTCCGCAACATAGTCTAATATTTTGAAGAGCATAGAGGAGTCAGAAAGTGTGGGCGTGAATGTACACTGATTTTTTATCTCGTATGCAAGGGGAGCAAGCACTGCGAGAATTTGCGCATTGTCATCGCAAAAACCAGGGGTGCCCGCATATTCGGACACAACCCTTTCCGCCGCTTCAGAGCATTTGAAAAGGTGATTTGTGACAGACTTCCCTTTGGCATAGGGAAAGAGTGTGTCAAGGTATTCCTGCGAGAATTCTATCAAGCGGAAGCTATTTGGTTTCGGCGAGCGGAAACTGTGTGATTCAAGCAAGGGGATGAACACACCCGATCCTGCAGGAATCTCGTACGGCCTGTCGCCTATCTGCATCTCCAGCGTACCCGAGAGCACCAGAATTATTCTAAATGTCAGATGCCCACGCCGTTCGAACTTGGCATTTTCAAAGATTGATGTATAAAAATACAAAGAGAACGTACTGTTATCAGAATTCATGGCACACAGTTCACTCCAACTATGTTAAAATTCGTTTATGATCATAGCATATAGAGCTTGCAAAGTCAATATACATCTGCTATAATGCAATACCATATTAAAAGATACAGGAGGCACTTTTCCATGAGAATCACAACACCGAAAGAAAACGAACAAATCAACCTGCACACAGAGGCACAAACCAAATTCCTCGCGGAGGACAGAAGCGATTACGAGATCGCCGACTTTGATTACCTCAATCTAAAAATGACCCTTGAAGCAAACGGCATCGACGACAGCAAGAGCGGATTTCTTCGTTTTGAATGGGAACCCGCTGTTGATGGAAAGCTGGAGCTTTCTGAGGATTCGGATTTCAGCGATTCGCTTGTATACAGCGGTGTGGGTGCGTGCGATGTGAGCAATCTCAAAATCGGCACAAAATACTATGCACGCGTAAAAAACGAGGAGGAAACTTCTCCCGTGCTGACATTCTCAACCGAAAGAATTTGTCCCAGAATGATCAGGGTTGACGGAATAAGCAATGTCAGAGATATGGGCGGTTACGTGACGCGTGACGGAAGGACGATAAAGCAAGGTCTTTTCTATCGCGGCTCCGAACTCAACAGCCATGTTAACATCACCGAAGAGGGTCTTCGGACTATGCGCGAGGTTTTGAAAATCAAATCCGAGATAGACCTGCGTAACAAAAACGAAAAGGTGATGGATGTTTACAAAGGCAACTACATCAACATTCCGATTCCGGCGTACAAAAATTATCTTGAAAAACCCGAGCTCAGCCGTCAAATTATAGATTTCATGGCCGACGAGGCGAATTATCCCATCTATTTCCACTGTTGGGGCGGTGCCGACAGAACCGAATCCTT
>JAZOBY010000112.1:0-1711 GCA_045596215.1 Faecousia sp. | reverse complement strand
TTTGCAGCACCACAGCCCCGCCGGAAAACATTGCCAGTTCATTCCGATAGACAGTCCCGGGATGTTTATACTGCATGGGCACCACCAGCTGCCCGGTATAATCGATGACCCCGGCCACAACGCCGTAGTTGCTGCCCGATTCGTACACATTATATACCACGCACAGACCCTCGCTCATGGGAGCAATCATATAATAATAGTCCGAAATGCGGTTGCCCTTGGCATCGGCCAGGTATTTGTAACGCTCATCGGAGTCGTTGGCTTCATGGGGTCTTTCGGCGATATAGACATTATATTTGCCCAGGGGATTCTCGTTCGGGTCATACTGAACATTGTCAGCCAGCACATTCCCCTTCATATCGATAAAGCCGCCCCGGTCGCTGCTGTAGGCAGTGCTCCGGAATGCCGCAATGCCGTTCGTAAAGGGCGTGATGTAGGCATACTGCCAGTCGAGGATGACTTTGCCGGTGCCATCCATCAGACCCCACTGGGGCGTCATGGAATAACTGCTGCTGTATTTGGCCGCCCGATAGACACCGTCGGTGCCGGCATCGATAAAGGCATATTCCCGGGGGAGCACTTCGCTGCCCTGTTCATCGATCAGGCCATAGTAGCTATAGGTATACCGGCTCTGATATTCATACACCGGGCAAAGGCCGTCATTCCACACAAATTCCTGGGGCTGGTTGGCAGCTTCCAGGGTAAACTGCAGCTCGCCCCGGTCGTTATAGACCCCGTATTCCTTCTCGATTTTGGAATTGGGATCCACGTCGGTGGTGATCATCTTCACACCCAGACCGCCCACACCGTCATAACAGCCGGGCATGAATTCCCCGGTTTTCCAGGTGACCCGGTCGATAAAGATGCTTTCGTTTTCTTCAAAATACAGTTCCAGATACCGGTTGCCCCGGTCCACGACCCACTCCACAGGCTGGTCATAGACCCGGTTGCCGCAGGTGTCATACAGGAAGACCCGCCGGTGCCACATTTCGCCTTCTTCGGCCTCGTGAATTTCACCCAGCAGGACAAAGTCCAGCGTGGCATTGTCCCCCAGGACATAATTCCGGTAGTCGGTGTTTTCCATGCCTTCCAGGATATGGAGCTTGCCGCTGGCATCGCCCCAGCCGATCTCATCCAGGTGGTCGCCGTCAAAGCTGTCGAACCAGTAATAGAAGTTCCCATCGGCACAGGGGATGACCGCCAGATAGCCGCTGTCAAAGGTCTTCAGCACCCGGCCGTCTTTGGTCAGGAGCTTGGAAGTGCTGGGTTTCTGCCCGTTGGACAGCTCCACATTCACCACACCACAGGCCACAGGGTCAGCCCCCAGGAAGGATCCGCTGATCTTGGCGGCACTGTAGCCCGCCGCCGAGGAAACCGGCACGGCACTCAGGAGCATCACAGCCGCCATCAAAAGGCTTAAAAATCTTTTTTTCTTCATATATTCTCCTAGCGGTAGCTTTTGGTGGTGTCAATGCTGATGCATTTTTCTGCATTGCTGTAACCCACGTTAAAGTCGATAAACTGACCCAGGTCCCGGAGCTTGAAGTAGTTGCTGCCACCGATGTTATAGGCACTCAGGCCGTCCACCCGCATGATTCTGCCATAATCGCCCATCTCGAAACGGTCCACCATGGCGCCATCGGCATAGACCACCGGTTCGGCATATTTGGCATTCACGCTGTCTTTGCCCCCGGTCAAAAGGTCCGAGCTC
>JAZOBY010000111.1:0-5512 GCA_045596215.1 Faecousia sp. | reverse complement strand
CGTCTACCTTGGAATCGATGCCCTCGCTCTCCAGAGTGATGTGCTCCGGACGGACACCCAGAGTGATGTCCTGCTCAGCAACATTGTTCTTAGCCAGAGCAGCCTGCTTTTCCTCAGACAGCTCGACGGTCAGGTTGGCCAGCTGCACAGCATACTTGCCATTGACCTTCACCAGCTTGGAGTCGAAGAAGTTCATCTGGGGAGAGCCGATAAAGCCGGCAACGAACAGGTTGTAGGGGTGCACGAACACTTCCTGAGGAGTGCCAATCTGCTGAATGAAACCGTCCTTCATGATGACGATACGATCACCCAGCGTCATAGCTTCAGTCTGGTCGTGGGTAACGTAGATGAAGGTGGTATTGATACGCTCACGGAGCTTGATAATCTCAGCACGCATCTGGTTACGGAGCTTGGCGTCCAGATTGGACAAAGGCTCGTCCATCAGCATGACCTGTGGATCACGGACAATTGCACGGCCGATAGCAACACGCTGACGCTGACCGCCGGACAAAGCCTTGGGCTTACGGCCTAGATACTGGGTGATGTCCAGAATCTCAGCGGCCTGCTTCACGGCCTTGTCGATCTCATCCTTGGGAGTATGGCGCAGCTTCAGAGCAAATGCCAGGTTGTCATACACGGTCATGTGGGGGTACAGAGCGTAGTTCTGGAACACCATTGCGATATCACGGTCCTTGGGAGCAACTTCGTTGACCAGACGGTCGCCGATGTACAGCTCGCCCTCGGAGATGTCTTCCAGACCTGCGATCATACGCAGAGTGGTGGACTTACCACAGCCGGAAGGACCAACCAGAACGATGAATTCCTTGTCAGCGATTTCAAGGTTGAATTCCTGAACGGCCACGACACCCTTGTCGGTGACTTGCAGGTTAACCTTCTTTTCCTCGTCGACGATCTCATCCTTCTTGGACTTCTTGGCGGATTTCTTGGCTTTCTTGCCTTCATCGCCGCTGAACGGGTAGATCTTCTTGATGTTCTTCAGGGATACACTTGCCATAGCTTCTTGACTCTAAATGCACCTAAATTTCGCGTGCACTCTCGCACAACGCCGAGCAAAACGGCGAAGGCATTACAGCAGGTCTCCACACTGCTGCACCGCGAGTCTTGCGGATGTTTTCCTCCTTTTTTTGATGAACGGCGGCTATTATTTGTGGAGTAGCCGAAATTCACCTAGATACAGGAATTATATCATACTTGTCAACAGTGTGCAATGGTGGATTGTTACAGTTTTTTCGTCTGCATTTTAGATATTTCGCCCATTATAAACAAATTGGCACAGGCTTATCCAAAACCATGGCGTTTTCTGTGATTTCGCAGTCCATCGCCAGCACCGTCACACCCGCCCGGGATGCCTGCCGCAAAGCATCTGAAAATGCCGGATCGGTAGCATCATTGGGGTGCAGATATTGCACATCCTTCATCTGAATCACGAACAGAACATAGGCACCAAATCCGTCCTCTGCCGCCTGGGTCAGTTCCCGCAAATGTTTCGTCCCGCGAAGGGTGGGTGCATCCGGAAATGCACAAACGCCATCCTGCTCCAGCGTCACGCCCTTGACTTCCATAAAACAGTTTTTTCCATCTTTTTCAAAGGCAAAGTCAAAGCGGGATGCCCCATGTGTCACTTCCGCCCGGACGTTGGTAACTGGGCCAAGGCCACCGCTTCTGAGCCACTCCCCTGCCGCCGCATTGGGTGCCTGGGAGTCCATATTGATCAGGCGTTCGCCTTTTTGGACGCAAACCAGATCATACTTTGTTTTTCTTCCGGGATTGTCGCTGTACTGGCACCAAACCTTTGCCCCTTCCGGCAGCAATTCCCGGCACCGGCCGGTGTTCTTAACATGAACGATTTCCTCTCTGCCGTCTATCTCCACATGGGCAACAAAGCGGTTAGGCCGGCGGAGAAAGATCCCCGGAACCATATTTTCGTACTTCATATTCTCTCTCCTGCTATGATATGCAGAAATTATATCACATCCGGACCATTGTCGCAAGTAGTTGCATTTTGTCAGATTTTCTGTTATAGTAGACATAACATCTGACGAAATGAGGGGATTTCTTTGAAAACAACAAAGGTACGGCGTATCGTGCTGATTTGTCTGCTCGTTACACTATCTCTCGGCATTGTCTGTGCCGGGGTGGTTTTTGGCATCGATGCCTATGTTATTCACAGCACTTCTGATCAAATTCTCTCCCCGGAAGATGCTGCCTTGCTGGAAGATGTGGACTGCATCCTCGTCCTGGGCTGCGGCGTTAAGGACGACGGCACGCCAAGTGACATGCTGGAAGACCGGTTGCGGCGGAGCGTGGAGCTGTTTCAGGCAGGGGCCGCACCGAAACTGCTGATGAGCGGCGACCATGGTCGGGTTACCTACAACGAGGTGCGAACCATGAAGCAGTATGCCATGGACAACGGCATTGCATCATCGGATGTTTTCATGGATCACGCCGGGTTCTCTACATACGAAAGCATTTACCGTGCCCGGGATATTTTTCAGGCAAAAAAGATCATCATCGTCTCCCAGGAGTACCACCTCTACCGGGCGTTGTACGTCGCCAACGCTCTGGGCATGGAAGCCTATGGTGTCCATGCGGATTACCGCAATTATTCCGGGCAATTCTCCTACGATCTTCGAGAGATTCTCGCCCGGAATAAGGACTTTGTAACCGCAATTTTCAAACCTCTGCCCACCCATTTGGGTGATGCCATTCCCATTTGGGGTAGCGGCGACTTAACCAACGACTAAAAAATTCCCGATGCAAATGCATTGGGAATTTTTCTTTTTGCTTACTTGGCAGCCAGGGACTTGCGGTACTTTTCGCTTTCCCAGTTGGCAATGAAATTCTTGGCAGCCTCGCCCATGGTAGAAACGGTGTAGCCGGCTTTCTTGATGTTCTCCATAATGAAGAACACGGCGGTCAGCGTCTCCACCAAGGTCTGTGCCTTCTTCTGGGGCATCTGCATCAGCATGTGGCCGGTCTTGCTGCTGGCCACGCATTGGCCATCTTCCAGCTTTTCCGCATCCATGAAGAAAGTATCCACCAGGAACACCATCTGATCGGGATACAGGGGCTCTTCCAGCAGGGATTTCTGGGTATGTACACCGCTTTGCAGCTGCTCACGCAGATAAGGCACAGCGGCGGCATAGATGCCGGCAGCCATTTCTTCCACCGCAGTAGCCGGGAAAGAATCTCCGGTCAGGCCGAACGCCTTGGCCAGACGTTCGTTGGCATCCGCATGGATGGCGAGGCAGGTATCAGCATCGTCATCCTGGACGATGATGCCGTGGTTCTGCATCAGGATCACCGCAGGAATCTTGCCGGTCTCGGTTTCTACCCGACGCAGCTCGTCACGAATGGCAAAGGTCAGATTGGCACCGGGATCGGTATAAGGCACCCAGCCCCAGGTGTAGTCCGCACCGGCAAAAGCGGTTGCGGCAATAGCCTTGCACGCATCCGAGCAAGCGGCCAGGTTGGCATAGACGCTGTGGGTGTGCAGTACAAAAGTCTTTAAAATGGAGTGGAAACCGGCTTCCACAGAGGGCCGCAGAGCATCCAAGCCCTCGATGGTCTTGGTATTTTCCTTCGCACAGCTTGATCCCTGTTTTTCCACGTCAGTGAGGTTTGCAGGTTCGTTGTCATAATAGAACTTCCGCAGTGCCTGTGCATCCATAACCGCATAGGCCTTGTCCACGTTGATGTCTTTCAAACAGTAGCCAGAAGCCTTAATGGCCATCAGGCCGTCTGCCAGCTTGACGGATGTATTGCCGCCGCCGCCCTGAACATAGTCAGCACGGGCACCGGCAGTCTGGGAAAGACGGGTAAAATCAGCCAGCAGTTTGGCATTTTTCTCAAAAAACATATTTTTCCTCCTTATGCCCGTTTCACGAGAACATCCTGTTCGTAAGCCTTGACCATATCCAGCCACTCGCCGTCACAGGGCACACCGCAGCTGCGGCAGTACTCGTCCCAAATCTCGCCAAAGGGCAGGGTCTTCTGTTCTTCCTGACGCACCAGCAGAGCGGTGAAATCGCCGGAATCCTGCACTTGCTTCAATTCCTCATTGGGACAGGTCAGGGCGAACAGCAGAGCCTTCTGGAAATTCCGCAGACCCATAGTCCATGCGGCAATGCGGTTGATGGAAGCATCGAAATAGTCCAGTGCCAGCTTCACGCTGCCATCCAGGCCGCCGCAGCGGACGATCTCTTTGGCCATTTCCTTTGTCTCATCGTCAAAAAGCACCACATGGTCGGAGTCCCAGCGGACACCGCGAGTGACGTGCAGAGCGATCTCCGGGAAGAACGCCAGCAGAGCAGGGATCTTGTCAGAAACCACCTCTGTGGGATGATAGTGGCCGTTGTCCATCAGCGGGATACACTTATCATTATTTTTTGCTGCATAGCTAAGGCAGAACTCGGCAGAACCCACAGTATAGGCTTCCACGCCGATGCCGAACACCTTGCTCTCCACGCAGGGCTTGACCTTGTTGAAGTCAAAGGGTTCGGACAGAATCTCGTCGATAGCTTCCTTATAACGGACTCTGGGGCCCATGCGATCAGCAGGAACGTCCTTGAAGCCGTCGCCGGTCCAAATGTTCATGATACATTCCTGGCCCAGCTCCTCCGCCAGATACTGAGAAATGCGGATACAGGCCTTGCCGTGGTCGATCCAGAACTTCCGGGTCGCCTCATTGGGGCTGGACAGGGTCAGGGGGTCGCACATTGGATGGGAGAAGAACGTGGGGTTAAAATCACAACCCAAGCCCCGCTCCTTGCAGAAATCCACCCACTTCTTGAAGTGCTTGGGTTCCAGCTTGTCCCGATCAGCCCAATCGCCGTCTTCAAAAATGGCATAGCAAGCGTGAAGATTCATCTTCTTTGTGCCGGGGCACAGCTTCAGAACCAGATCCAGATCCGCCATCAGCTCCTCAGGCGTGCGTGCACGGCCGGGATAGTTGCCAGTGGTCTGGATGCCGCCGGTAAGGGGCTTGTTGGGATCGGTGTCAAATCCCCGGACATCATCGCCCTGCCAGCAGTGCAGTGCAACAGGAACTGTTTTCAGCTTTGCGATGGCAGCGTCGGTGTCAACGCCCAGTTTTGCGTATCTTTCTTTGGCTTCGTAATACATATGTAGCCTCCTAAATCAGTAAGAGTCGGTCATTGTTTGCACAGTGCAAACATTCCATACTATTATTCTATCGCAGATACCACCCTCATGTCAATATCTTGTGTAAAATTATCAGTTTGACTGATTATCATATATTTCCGCACAGCAATATGCACAAAATCAGTGCCCATGCTCCGGGGAGCATGGGCACTTGTAAATGATTTGCGATTAGATTGAGTCAGCTGTCTTAGCCAACCTTGCTTACGGAATCGCCGTAACGCATCAGAGCGATAACCAGATCGTTGTTTGCACCGCCGATGTGGCTCTTTGCACAAGCCTCAATGCTGGCCTCGATAACCTGAGAAACAACATTGCCATTTGCGTCGTA
>JAZOBY010000110.1:0-5817 GCA_045596215.1 Faecousia sp. | reverse complement strand
TACCTGCCTCTGAACGGCATTGCTTCCATGCACTGCTCCGCCAACACCGACATGAACGGTGAAAATACCGCTCTGTTCTTCGGTCTGTCCGGCACCGGCAAGACCACCCTGTCCACCGGCCCCAAGCGTCTGCTGATCGGTGACGACGAGCACGGTTGGGACGACAACGGTGTGTTCAACTTCGAAGGCGGCTGCTACGCCAAGGTTATCAACCTGGATGCTGACTCCGAGCCCGATATCTACAACGCCATCAAGAGAAACGCTCTGCTGGAGAACGTGACTGTGGATGCAGACGGCAAGTGCGACTTTGCTGACGGCTCCGTCACTGAAAACACCCGTGTTTCCTACCCCATCAGCCACATTGAGAAGATCGTTCGCCCCGTTTCCGCAGGCCCCGATGCCAAGAATGTCATCTTCCTGTCTGCTGACGCTTTCGGCGTTCTGCCTCCCGTTTCCATCCTGACTCCCGAACAGACTCAGTACTACTTCCTGTCCGGCTTCACCTCCAAGCTGGCAGGCACCGAGCGTGGCATCACTGAGCCCACTCCCACCTTCTCCGCTTGCTTCGGTGCCGCTTTCCTGGAGCTGCACCCCACCAAGTACGGCGAAGAGCTGGTTAAGAAGATGGAAAAGTCCGGTGCCAAGGCTTACCTGGTCAACACCGGCTGGAACGGAACCGGCAAGCGTATCTCCATCAAGGATACCCGTGGCATCATCGACGCCATTCTGGATGGCTCCATCCTGAAGGCTGACACCAAGAAGATCCCCTACTTTGACTTTGAGGTTCCCACAGCTCTGCCCGGCGTGGACAGCGGTATTCTGGATCCCAGAGACACCTATGCTAACCCCGCTGAGTGGGACGCAAAGGCTCAGGATCTGGCTGCCCGCTTTGTCAAGAACTTTGCCAAGTACACCGGCAATGACGAGGGCAAGGCTCTGGTCGCCGCCGGCCCCAAGGCTGAGTAAGTAACAGCATATTCCCCATCCCACCACCCGGTGGGATGGGGTACGCCACAGTTTATTGTAGGGCGGGGGCATGCCCCCGCCGATCACCTGGCAATAACCAATATGTTCGTTATTGTTGATACATATCGACGCAATGCAAAATAACCACGGTTCCCCGCACTGATGCGTGGGCGGCGGGGACATGTCCCCGCCCTACATAAGTGCTTGTATGTAGTGCAGAGTATAAAAACCTTTTATTCTGTGCACTGTGTATGAAGCAGTCGATTACATAATTTATTTTGGAGGTTACACCAAATGGCAAAAAAAGTTCAATTTGTGGAAACCGTTCTGCGTGATGCGAACCAGTCCCTCATCGCTACCCGTCTGCCCTTCGAGAAGTTCGAGCCCATGCTGGAAACCATCGACAAGGCCGGCTTCTATGCCGCAGAATGTTGGGGCGGTGCTACTTTTGACGTCTGCCTGCGTTATCTGAACGAAGATCCCTGGGAGCGTCTGCGTAAGATCCGTGCTAAAATGCCCAACACCAAGCTGCAGATGCTGCTGCGTGGTCAGAACGTTCTGGGCTATTCCCACTATCCCGATGACTTCGTGAAGCTGTTCGTGGCCAAGGCTGTGGAAAACGGCATCGACGTGATCCGTATTTTCGACGCTCTGAACGACGTGAACAACCTGAAAGTCGCTATGGAAGCCACCGTCAAGGCCGGTGCCATCGCTTCCGGCACCATTTCTTACACCACATCTCCTGTCCACACCCACGCCAACTACGTGAAGATGGTCAAGGAACTGAAAGAAATGGGTGCTTCTACCATCTGTATCAAGGACATGGCCGGTATTATGGGTCCCCAGGAAGCTTACGACATGGTTTCCGCCATTAAGGACGCTGTGGATCTGCCCATCGACCTGCACACCCATTCCACCACCGGTCTGGCATTCATGACCTACCTGAAGGCTGTGGAAGCAGGCGTGGACATCATCGACACCGCCATTTCTCCCTTCTCCGGCGGTACTTCCCAGCCCGCTACCGAGACTCTGGCTTACGCTCTGCGTCAACTGGGCTACCAGGTTGACCTGAACGACGACTGCCTGAACGCAATGGCCGACTACTTCAAGGGCGTTCGCGACGAGTTCGTGGCCGACGGCACCCTGATGGCAAAGTCCATGGCTACCGACACCCAGTGCCTGACCTATCAGGTTCCCGGCGGTATGCTTTCTAACCTGCTGAGCCAGCTGAAGCAGATGAACGCTTTGGACCGTTTCGACGAAGCTCTGGCTGAAACTCCCAAGGTCCGTAAGGACATGGGTTATCCCCCTCTGGTCACTCCCACCTCTCAGATGGTTGGTGTACAGGCTGTGCGGAACGTGCTGGACGGCGAGCGTTACAAGACCGTTTCCAAGGAAATCAAGGCTTACTGCCGTGGCGAATACGGCACCACTCCCGCTCCCATCGATGCTGACATTCAGGCAAAGATTCTGGGTGACGAGAAGGTTCTGGAAGGCCGTTACGCTGACTCCCTGGCTCCCGTTGTGGAAGATACCCGTGCAAAGCTGGGGGATCTTGCCAAGTCCGACGAGGACGTGCTGAGCTACATCGCATTCCCCAACCTGGCTGAAAAGTTCTTCGAGAACCGCAAGGCCAAGGAAGAGAATGCCTGCACTTACTCCATCGTAGAAGCGTAAGGAGGAATTCCTATGTTGACAAACATTAGTTTGCCGGATGCCGGTATTCTGGCCGCTCTGGGTTACGGTGTTGTGTTTACCGGTCTGATCGTGCTGATGCTCGTGATCTTTCTGGTGGGCAAAGCCTTCTCCGCAAAGAAGGCCAAGACCGCGGTGGAGGAAGTACCTGCTGTGGCAGAGGAAGCCCCCACACAGGAAAAGCCTCTGGCTCCCGGCGCCGCCGGTGAGCTGAAGCTCTACGACACACCCCCAAAGACTGCTGCTATGCTCATGGCTATCGTGGCTGATCAATTGGGTAAGCCCCTGAACGAACTGCGGTTCATTTCCATTAAGGAGGTCAAATAAGATGAAATATAAGGTAACTTTGAACGGCCGTACCTACGAAATCGAGGTCGAGGCCGGTAAGGCAATGTGCCTGGATGAATATGAAGCCATCGCTCCTGCTGCAGCTCCCGCTGCCGCACCTGTGGCTGCTCCTGCCGCAGCTCCTGCCGCAGCTCCCGCTGCCGCTCCTGCGGTCGCCGGCGGTGAAGCTGTGACCGCTCCCATGCCCGGCACCATTTTGAAGGTGAACGTACAGCCCGGTCAGGCTGTCAAGGCCGGCGAAGTGCTGGTGGTTCTGGAAGCCATGAAGATGGAAAACGAAATCATGGCACCCAAGGCCGGTACCGTCGCTCAGGTTCTGGTTTCCAAGGGTTCCAATGTGGATACCGGTGCTCCCATGGTGGTCCTGAACTAATCAAGAGGACTAGAAATGAACATAAATATTGGTGAAATCCTGCTGAACTTGTGGAACGGGTCCGGTTTCGCCGCAATCGCATCCGGCTTTATCAGTGACAACGGTTGGCAGTACGCTGTGATGCTGGTCATCTCCTTTGTGCTGCTGTATCTGGCCATTGTCAAGAAATTTGAGCCGCTGCTGCTTGTGGGTATTGCTTTCGGCTGCCTGCTGACCAATCTGCCCAAGGGCGGACTGTATCATCAGGAGCTGTGGGATGCTTTTATGAATCCCGAAAGCCCGGTATACCACAGCTACGGCGAGATTATGCGTAACGGCGGCCTGCTGGACATCTTCTACATTGGTGTCAAGACCAGCCTGTATCCCTGTTTGATCTTTATGGGCGTTGGTGCAATGACCGACTTTGGCCCCCTGATCTCCAACCCCAAGAGCTTGCTCCTGGGTGCAGCAGCACAGTTTGGTGTGTTTGCTGCCTTCTTCGGTGCAGTGGCTTTGGGCTTTTCTGCGGAAGAAGCTGCTTCCATCGGCATCATCGGCGGTGCGGACGGCCCCACGGCTATTTTCCTCACAACCAAGCTGGCTCCCCATCTGCTGGGTGCCATTGCCGTGGCAGCCTATTCCTACATGGCTCTGATCCCGCTGATTCAGCCTCCCTTTATGCGGCTGCTGACCACACCGAAACAACGTCAAATCAAAATGGTGCAAACCCGTTCCGTCTCCAAGACGGAGAAGATCATCTTCCCCATTGTGGTTACGGTGTTTGTGGCCCTGCTGTTGCCGGATACAGCGGCACTTGTTGGCTGCCTGATGCTGGGCAACCTGTTGAAGGAAACCGGCGTTACAGACCGTCTCAGCGACACAGTGCAAAATGCTTTGATGAACATCGTTACGATTTTGCTCAGCACCGCTGTGGGTGCTACCATGGTGGGCTCTAACTTCCTCACCGGCGAGACCTTGAAGATCATCGTGCTGGGTGTGTGTGCCTTTGCCCTGTCCACCTGCGGTGGTCTGCTGGGCGGACAGATTATGTGCTTGCTGACCAAGGGCAAGGTTAATCCGCTGATCGGCTCTGCCGGCGTGTCCGCCGTTCCTATGGCCGCCCGTGTGGCCAATGTAGAGGGCCAGAAAGCCAACCCCTCCAACTTCCTGTTGATGCACGCTATGGGACCCAACGTGGCCGGCGTCATCGGCTCTGCCATCGCCGCAGGCTTTTTGCTTAGCGTTTGTCAGCTGCTGGGCGCGTAAGTTACATAGAACCTCCGTTGTGCGAAAGCATAACGGAGGTTTTTATACCCTCCCTCCGGGGGGGCGGGTGAGGGGCAAAAAAAGAACCCCTCATCCGTCAAAAATCAATGATTTTTGCCACCTTCCCCCCAAGGGGAAGGTTTTTATAGCAGTCTATCATTAGGAAAGCATTTTTAATTCTTTTTTATATTGTATATCGTCAAAAAAACCTTGTTTTTTACACAGAAATATGCTAAAATTTAGGTTGAGAAAGTGTCGCCATTTTTGCCGCTTTTTTTGGAAATTTGGCGTAAAATACACAGGAAAGGAGCCCTGTTATGTACGCATCCGCCTATGTCTGGGCAAAGGTTTTGGGATATCTGGAAGACCGCCTTACTTCCACCATCGTTTCGGCTTGGTTCGACGATGCAGAAGTGGTGGAACTGACCGATGAAAAGCTGATTTTGTATTCTCCCTCCGAGCTGAGACGGGAGATCATCACCCGCCGCTGTGCCGACCACATTCAGGACGCTTTGAAAGAGCTGTTCAATTCCAACGCAAAAATCGTCGTTTTCGGTGACGAGGAGCTGGAAGCCTACAAGACCAAAGGAAAAAACCCCACGGCTATGGATTTCAATCCCCAGTTTTCCTTTGACAGCTTCGTGGTAGGCCCCAGTAACCGATTTGCCCACGGTGCCGCCATCGCAGTATCCAAAAATCCCGGCCAGGTGTATAACCCCTTGTTTATCTACGGCCCTCCCGGTGTGGGCAAGACCCATCTGCTGTACGCCATCGCCAACGGCATCCGCAAGCAGAAGCCGGACGCCAACATCGTTTACATCAAGGGCGACCAATTTACCAACGAGCTGATCGCTGCCATCCAGTCCGGTAAAAACATCGAATTCCGGAACAAATACCGGGAAGCGGACCTGTTCCTCATCGATGACGTCCAGTTTATCGCCGGCAAGGAAGCTACCCAGGAGGAATTCTTCCATACCTTCAATACCCTCTATGAGGAGCACAAGCAGATCGTCATGACCTCCGACCGGAAGCCCAGCGATATGTCCACCCTGGAGGACCGTCTGCGGACCCGTTTTGAATGGGGCCTGCTGGCGGATATCCAGCCCCCGGACTATGAGACCCATGAAGTATCACCGTCAAACAGATTAGCGGTATATGTGCTTTCGCCGCCTGTATTATTTCCGCTTGCA
>JAZOBY010000109.1:0-11179 GCA_045596215.1 Faecousia sp. | reverse complement strand
ATTTCCCAGGGGGTGTGGTTCGTATATCCTTTTGGGATCAAAAAGCGTCCCAAAATCTAACCGCCCTTATAAAATTCAACGGAGAGTCCCATTTCTGGAACTCTCCGCTTTGTTTGAACTGTTTTCTTACAGCCCCTTTTTCTGCAAAAGGGGCATGACAAGTAAGCGGATCGAAAAATCCGTTTAAATAAGCCATTCAAAACGAAGAAATTATGCGCCTCCGTAGAGGAAGGTAACGGCGTGCGTTACAACCATTTTACGAGGCTTGGATCTGCGGTGCGAGTGACAGAAACATTTCTGCTTAATGTCATATCTTGTTTTGTAAAAATCAGCGGCATCGGGATTGATGCCGCTGATTTTTATGTATAAAGAAACCCATCGGCACGCACGGCCCGCGGGTAGGATCAGAAATTAACATTTCTCAAACATTTCGTAAGCATTTCAGAAAACACCACAGATTAGAATATGGCCATAAATCAAAAACAAGGGAGATCAATAATTATGAGCAGCAAGCAGATGGAAATGATGGCCCGGGAGCATGATATGACTGCAATTGATGCGGAGCTTGCAGAAAAAGCAGCCGAAGCCGTTGCAGAGGGTACCGTCAGTGGCTATAAAAAGATCGAGCAGGGTGTCGTGACCGGCTATAAGAAGATCGAGGATGGCGTTGTCGGCGGTTATAAGAAAATTGAGACCAGTGTTGTGGGAGGCTTCGGCAAGGTGGTAGACAAGTGCGTGGAAGTGCTGTTTGCCAAGGAAGGCGAATCTGTCGAGGATGCCAAGGCAAGACTTGCCGGAAAAGATAAGGAGTAAAACAGCTTTCATGGAACAAAAAGAGGGCTTTTCTTACACCTACAGCGCTTCTGTAAACCAGGAAGTGCTGAACATCCGCCAAAAATATATGCCCCATGAGGAAACCAAGTTGGAAGAACTGAAGCGGCTCGACCATCTGGTGCAGAACTCCGGGGCGGTGGAGAGCTTGTGCGCAGGTGTTGGTGGTTGTCTTATTTTCGGGTTGGGTCTGTGCTTTGCAATGCAGGTTATCGGTAATGCCATGTGGCTGGGTATTCTGCTTGGTCTGATCGGCGCTGTGGGTATGATATTTGCTTATCCCATCAAACAAAAAGTTTATAGCAAAGCCAAAGCGGAACACACATCCCGCATTTTGGAGCTGACGATCGAACTGGCGGGCAATGTTTGAAAAAAGGAGAGAATGCAATGAACGCAATTGAAATTCGAGGCCTGACAAAGAGCTTCCGTGGGTTGTATGCGCTGGACGGATTAAATATGACCGTTCCCGTTGGCAGTATCTACGGCTTTATCGGCGAAAACGGCTCCGGCAAGTCCACCACCATGAAGCTGCTCTGCGGTCATCTGGTGCCCGACAGCGGCAAGATCAAGCTGTTTGGGAAGAAACACACCAATGCGGGCGTGAGAGCAAGGGTAGGCGCACTGATCGAAAACGCTGGCTGCTTCCCCGGTTCCTCTGTGTACCAGAACCTGATGATGCAGTGCATCAATCTGGGACTTCCCAATCCTGACGAGGAGATCCATCGGGTGCTGAAGATCGTCCGTATGGAAGAACACGCCCAGTTGAAGTTCAAGAAATGCAGCCTGGGAATGAAGCAGCGTATCGGCATCGCTATGGCGCTGCTGGGTGACCCGGCTCTGCTGATTTTGGACGAGCCTATCAACGGTCTGGACACCGACGGTATGCGGCTGATGCGGGAAATTCTGGTGGACATTACCCGGAACTATAACTGCACGGTTCTCATTTCCTCCCATCTGCTGGGTGAGCTGGAGAAGATCGCTACCCACTACGGCATCATCCGCCAGGGTAAGATGATCATGGAGCTGACCGCGGCCGAGCTGGAAGGCCGTGCCCGTGTGTTTGTTTCCCTGAAAACGAAGGATATGGATGGAGCGAAGGCTGTGCTGAAGGAGAAATTCAGCAATGTCCGCACCGAGGGAGAATATATCCGGGTCTATGATGTGGAAGAACCGGAAGCCATTGTGGAAGTGCTGATGCGGCACGGACATCCCGTCAGTGAGATCCGGAAGAATAAGATCGGTCTGGAAGAATACTACATCGAGCTGATGAGCGCGAAGGAGGCGGAATAAATGGCACAGGAACTGAAATTTGCATCCCCCAGCTTCGGAAAGCGTCTGAAGGGTATGCTGGGCGTGGACTTCTACCGTCTGTTCCATACACCCCTGTTTTTCATTTTCATTGCCATTGCCGCTATTATTCCGGCGATGGTCTCCTGCCTGACCATGATGCCGGATCAAAACGGCAATGTTATGGAGCCGCTGTATTCTAATGTGTGGCAGATCATTGCCGCGTCTGAGCCGCTTTATGTGATCAGAACCATTTCCGATTATGCCAACATGAATATGGTCTTTATCTTCGGCGGTATCATGGTGTCCATCTTCATCGGTCACGATTACCGCAGCGGCTATGTGAAGCAGCTTTTTACCACCCATGCCAAGAAGATGGATTATATGATCTCCAAGACCATCTCCTGCGCCTTTGCCATGGTTTGTATGTGCGCGTCCTACTTTGTGGGCGGAACCATCGGCGGATTGATCGCCGGGTATGACACGGCGGTGAATGTGGGTTCTCTGCTGGTGGCGGTGTTCGGCAAAATGATCCTGAGCCTTGGCTGGGCAAGCCTGTTTACATTCATAAATGTTATACTGCGGAAGCAGTTTGGTATTTCCATCGTTTCTTCTTTCATCTTCGGCACCGGTATTCTGATTATTGGTGTGGCTGCAGTGGTGGAAGCGCTTTCCCTGCCCACGGCATTTCTCAATCTGTTCCTGTACGGCGCGTCTGTAAATGCCTGCCTGGTCAGCGGCTTTGGGGCATTTATCACTTGCATCGTGGTGCCCCTGGCATGGACTGTCATTTACAACCTGCTGGGTACATGGATCCTGAGCAGAAGCGATGTGTATTAAGGAGGTGGACGATTTGAACGCAATCGAAATCAAAGGCCTTTGTAAGAACTTCAAAGAAAAGCAGGCTGTCAATGGCCTGAACATGACTGTTCCTGTGGGTGCCATCTACGGCTTCATTGGTGAAAACGGCTCCGGTAAGTCCACCACTGAGAAAATGATCTGTGGTCTGCTCCATCCCACCTCCGGCTCCATCAAGCTGTTTGGTAAGGACTATATGGACGATGCGGTAAAAGCACAGATGAGTGTGCTGATCGAAGCACCTGGCTGCTTCCCCGGCCATACGGTTTGGAACAACATGCTGCTGCAGGCTGCAAACCTTGGCATCAAGGACGGGGAAACGGAAGTCCGGAAGGTACTGAAGCTGGTCCGCATGGAAGGTGCTGCCGGTAATAAATATAAGAACTGTTCCTTGGGTATGAAGCAGCGCATCGGCATCGCCATGGCGCTGCTGGGCAGCCCCAAGCTGCTGATCCTGGACGAACCCATAAACGGTCTGGATGTGGACGGTATGCGTATTATGCGGGAGGTGCTGGTGGACATCGCCAACAGCGGTGCGACGATTCTCATTTCCTCCCATGTGCTGGGCGAGCTGGAAAAAGTGGCGACCCATTACGGCATCATCCGTCACGGAAAGATGATCCGGGAAATGACCGCCGCCGAGCTGGAAGCAAGCTGCCGTACTTATACTGCGCTGCAGACGAAGGAAATGCGTAAGGCGAAGAATCTGCTGGGCTGCAAGTATTCCCGTGTGGAGGAGGACGAGGCTGGCTATATCCGTGTCTATGATCAGGTCGCTCCCGAAGATATCGCAACCTACCTATACGAAAACGGACATCTCGTCAGCGAACTGAAAACTGCCAAGATTGGCCTGGAAGAATACTATACGGATCTTATGAAGGAGGGCAGATGATATGAAACGCAAAGCATCCAAGGGTCTTAGATCTATGCTGTGCGTGGACTTTCGGAGAATGTTCACCCAGCCTCTGCTGTACATCATGATCGGCACTGCTTTTGTGATCCCCATTCTGGTGTTGGTAATGACCACCATGATGGACGGTACCACCACAGTCAACCCACAGACCGGTGTGGAGACCACCATCGAAGCCTTTAAGAATACCTGGCAGGCAATCGGTACGGTCAGCGGCAGCGGTTCCGGTATGGCGATGGACTTGACCGGTATGTGCAACATCAATTTGATGTATTTTATCGTTTCCGTGTTGGTGTGCCTGTTCGTTGCCGAGGATTTCCGCTCCGGGTTTGCGAAAAATCTCTTTACCGTCCGGGGTAAGAAGGGTGACTATGTGGCCTCCAAGACCGTCGTTTGCATCTTTGGCGGCTGCCTGATGCTGCTGGCATTCTTTGTGGGCGCGCTGATCGGCGGCGCCGTTTCCGGTCTGCCCTTTACCATGGATGGCTTCAATGCTTTCACTTTGGTGCTGTGTATGGTTACCAAGCTGCTGCTGATGGCGGTGTTCGTTCCCATTTATGTGGTGATGAGCGTCATTGCCAAGCACAGAAGCTGGATGTCCATTCTGCTGTGCCTGATGACCGGTATGTTCCTGTTTATGATGATCCCCATGCTGACCCCTCTGAACGCAAATCTTATGCATGTGCTCCTCTGCGGTGCCGGTGCTGTTGGCTTTACCATTGGCCTGGGCGCGGTCAGCAATGCGATCCTGAAAAAGACAAGTCTGGTGTGACTTCACCGGCATACCCAAAGCAGTAAATTGTAGTTTGAAGTGATTTCAAATTGCGGCGGCCCCTGGCCGCCGAGCGCCCCGCAGGGGGCGCAATGCCCTCCCCTTTGGGGAGGGTGGCCGAGCATAGCGAGGGCGTGTGCGCCCGTAGGCGCCATGCAAGCGAGCAACCGCCGCAGGCGGCTCTTAGCGAGTCGTAGGAGAGGTCTTTTTGCGCCGAGGTACGTCCATTTTCCGGCATTGTACCGCCCTCTTCCGTCAGGCCTACGGCCTGCCACCTTCCCCAGAGGGGAAGGCTTTGGTGCGCTAAACTACAATTTTCCTTACACCCAGCGTTTCCACGCGCCAACCGGCGGCAGAAAAACTGCTGCCGGTTTTGCATTTTAATATTTCGGAAACAAAAAGAAAACACGGCAAAAATATAGTCCCGGTATAATGCACCCATACAAAATAAATCAACCAAAGGAGTGCATTACTATGAACGAACGTTATTATCTGCTCACCGGTGCCGCAGGCTTCCTGGGCTCCAACATCTGCGCCCAGTTGCTGCGCGAAGGCAAGAAGGTCCGTGCCCTGGTTCTTCCCAACGACAAGTCCGTAAAGTTTATTCCCAAGGAAGTGGAAGTGGTCATCGGTGACCTGTGCGATGCCGATTCTTTGGAGCCTTTCTTCACTGTACCTGAGGGTTGTTCTTCCGTTATTATCCACTGCGCCTCCATGGTTACTGTTGACCCTGTCTTTTCCGATAAGCTGATGGCGGTCAATGTGGACGGAACCCGTAACATTATTACCAAGACACTGGCCCATCCCGAGTGCGAGAAGATGGTCTATGTTTCCTCTACCGGTGCGATCCCGGAGCAGCCTCACGGTACTCCCATCAAAGAGGTCAGCAAGCTCACACCCGTTGATGACAGAAAGGTTGTGGGTGCATATTCTCTGAGCAAGGCAATTGCTACCCAAATGGTCTTGGATTCCGTTAAGGTGATGGGACTGAAGGCCTGTGTGGTGCATCCTTCCGGTATTTTGGGACCTAACGACCATGCACTTGGCGAGACCAGCCGTACTGTGCTGCAGATCATCAAAGGCGAAATGCCCATCGGTATGCAGGGCAGCTTTAACCTGTGCGATGTCCGTGACCTGGCAGCCGGTACCATTGCGGCTGTGGACAAGGGCCGTGTCGGTGAGTGTTACATTCTGGCAAATGAGCCGGTTACTCTGAAAGAAATCTGCAAGATGCTTCGCAAGGAGTGCAAGGCAAAGCGTATCGCGTTCTATCTGCCTCTTGGCTTGGCACACAAGATTGCTCTGAATATGGAGAAAAAGGCGGCAAAGACCGGCAAGAAGCCCATGATGACTACCTTCTCCGTCTACAATCTGGCCCGTAACAATGTGTTTGACTATTCCAAAGCGCAGCGTGAACTGGGTTACACAACCCGTCCCTACCAAGAAACGATCCACGATGAAGTGCAGTGGATGATCGAGGAAGGCCTGATTGAAGTTTGATCGACAGTGGATTAACAGATCAAATTAGGGTGCAGCTTGAAAAAAGCTGCACCTTTTTTGCAAATCAGCAAAAACACAAACAAAACTTTAACATTTTCGTGCTATGATGTAAGCTAAGAAACGATAAATTGCGGAGGAATTGCTATGTTCAAGATTTTGATTGTGGAAGATGACAGGGATCTAAACCGCACGGTGTGCGCGTTTCTCAATTCCAGCGGCTATCAGGCTTCCGGGTGTTTAAGCGCCAATGAAGCTTACGATGCCATGTACAGCACAATGTTTGATCTGATCGTGTCGGACATCATGATGCCCGGTATCGATGGCTTTGAATTTGCCAAGACGGTTCGCTCCCTGAATGAAAATATTCCCATTCTTTTTATGACCGCAAGAGATGATTTCGCCTCCAAACAGCGGGGTTATCGCATCGGCGTGGACGATTACATGGTCAAGCCTATCGATCTGGACGAGCTGTTCCTGCGAATTGGCGCACTGTTGCGCCGTGCCAAGATTGCATCCTCCCGGAAGCTGGAAGTAGGCAGCTTCTCTATGGACGCGGATGAGCATATGGCCATGCTGGGTGATGAGGAGATCAACCTCACAAACCGGGAATTCAACATCCTTTACAAGCTGCTTTCTTACCCCAAAAAGACCTTCACCCGGCAGCAGTTGATGGACGAATTCTGGGATGCGGATACGGAAACCGCGCCCAGAGCGGTGGATGTGTATATGACCAAGCTTCGTTCCAAGCTGTCCAAGTGCCAAGACTTTGAGATCAAGACCGTCCACGGTCTGGGCTATAAGGCGGTGATCAAATGAAAAAACCGTCCCTCCGGGCGATCCTTCGAGCGATCAACAACTATGTGGTTTTCTTCCTGGTAGTGGCCTTTGCGGTTACCTGCTGTATGCTGCTGTTTGTGAACACCCTTGCCGACACCATGGGTCTGACGCTTACGGAGGAAAATATTGCGGCAGCGGCAAAGCTTACCTTCGGCAATGTGGTACTGATTACCTTGATCTTCGGGACCGTCGACTATGTCCGCCGGAAAATGATGGTGGATCGTCCTGTAAAGATCATTACCGAAGCCACAGGGAAAATCATGCAGGGTGATTTTTCCGTCCGTGTTGCCCCAATGCACGGTGCAGGCACGGAAGGCTTCAATCAGATCGGCATGGCCATCAATGCCATGACAAAAGAACTCTCCGGCACGGAGACCCTGCGTACCGACTTTATCGCCAATGTGTCCCATGAACTGAAAACACCCCTGGCGGTGATGGGAAACTATGCCACTATGCTCCAGCGGCCAGGCATCACTGAGGAAGAAAGATGCGAATACGCAAAGGCAATCTCGGAAGCTGCCAGAAAGCTGGCACAGCTCATCACCAACATTCTGAAGCTGAACAAACTGGAAAATCAACAGATATTCCCCCAGCCGAAGGAATTTGATCTTGGTGAACAGCTTTGTGAATGTTTGCTTGTGTTCGAGGATGCCTGGGAAGCCAAAAATCTGGAAATTGAAACAGATATTGCCGATGATGTGCATATCAAATCGGATCCGGAGCTGTTGAGCTTGGTTTGGAACAATCTGATCTCCAATGCAGTAAAATTCACGCCCGAAGGCGGCAGGATCGGTGTTGCGCTAAAAACGCAAGACAACTGTGTCGTCGTGTCGGTCAGTGACACCGGCTGCGGTATGAAGCCGGAAACCGGTAAGCACATTTTCGAAAAGTTCTACCAGGGCGACACCTCCCATGCCACCCAGGGCAACGGTCTGGGTCTGGCACTGGTAAAACGGGTCGTGGATATTCTAAACGGCGAGATCGGTGTCCAAAGCGTCTACGGCGAAGGCAGCACCTTCACTGTCAAGTTCCAGAGGTAATGCTATGGATTGGAAGAAGATAGGAAAGAAGCTGCTGTTCCCACCCGTCTGGCTGATGGTGCTGCTGGCAGTTACCGGCGCGGTGCTGCTGACCGTGGTTTTTCTCAAAGGCTGGGAGCAGCAGGTGATCGCGTATTTTGTATATGTCCTGGCGTTTTACAGCTTGAGCGTGACCGTGCTGTATCTTGCCATGGTTCTTCCCAAACAGTACAGTAAGATCAAACGGAGGATCTACGACAATCCCTTCGGCAGCCGCTATATGACAGACCGGGCGTTCCGCACAAAAATGTCGTTGTACTTATCGCTGGCGATCAGCCTTTTGTATGTGGGTATCAACCTGTGGTCCTGGCATATACTGGGAAGCTACTGGTTCATGGTGCTGGCGGTATATTATGTGATCCTGGCAGTCATGCGGTTTTTGCTTGTCCGTTATGTTCGCATCCACACGCTCGGAATCAGCATCTTGGATGAATGGAAGATGTCCCGGATCTGCGCCTGTATCCTGCTGCTGATCAATCTGTCCCTAAGTGGTGCGGTGCTGATGATCCTGTACCAAAACCGGGGATATGACTATCCCGGCATTATGATCTATGTGATGGCTGTGTACTCCTTTTACTCCACCACCCATGCCATCGTGGACATCGTCAAATACCGCACCTTGGGCAGTCCGATTATGTCCACGGCAAAGATCGTATCGTTGTCAGCGGCACTGGTGTCCATGCTGAACCTGGAAACGGCTATGTTTGCCCAGTTCGGTGCAGATATGGCGCAGCAGGATCAGAACCTGATGATCATACTGACCGGCGCAGGCATCAGCATGACGGTGGTTACCTTATCATTGCTTCTGATCGTCAAAGCAACAAAGGAAATAGGGAGAGAAAAACATGGAAAATAAAGAAAGCTTCAGCTATACCTATTCTGCCGCGCAGCAGCAGGAGATAGAGAATATTCGCAAAAAATATCTTCCCAGGGAGGAAGATAAACTGGAGCAGTTGCGAAAGCTCCATAATTCCGCAACACAAAAGGCCCAGACCTGGTCTATCAGCGTCGGTACCATCGGTGTGCTGATTATGGGTACCGGCATGAGCCTTGCCATGACGGATATTGGTGCCGCGTTGGGTAGCCTTGCGATGGTCCTTGGCATTGCTGTGGGTCTTGTGGGTATGGTGCTGGTTGCACTGGCATATCCTCTCTATAATCGGGTGCTGAAAAAGGAGCGCCAGAAAATTGCCCCGGAGATCCTGCGCTTGTCTGATGAATTGTTGAAATGAGGCGTTCCGCATGAACAAGAACGCAATAAGCTCTCTGTGACACACTTTCGCAATCCTGGCCTTGCAAAACGGCATCGATGTTAAGACCGTATCCAGTATGTTGGAACACAGCAGTGTCGGGTTCACCCTTGCCACGAACAAGGTACAGGAACAGGCCGCGGCGAAGATGGGAACCTGCTGAAGCAGGCACTCTGACTCTTGCCGCAGCGAAAGACGGAGGGGTTGTCAATCCCCCAGTCTTTTTGCTCCGCAAAAATCCAGCCCCCTTGTGTAAAGGGGGCCTTTGCCTACCGTCCGGCACTGTAAAATTTCCCGTTTGGGTCAAATCTGGGTCAGACGGATTATGGCAGACAAGAAAGAATCGTAGGGACACCCCTCCGGGGTGTCCGAAATTGCGCTGTTTCTCCGTTTTTTTGTCGGACACCGCAGGAGCGGTGTCCCTACAAACGATTTATTAAGAAAAAGTTCCGATTTCAAGACTTTATGGGGTGGATAATGGGATCCGTTTGCATTTTCGCCTTTGGCAAAAATAGAGGATCGGCTCGGTCGACCCCTCGCCGGCAACGCTCGGCCGCGTTGTATTTTATCGTTCGAGTCCATCGGACTTTACTTGAAAAATGGCACGCCAGGAGGGACTCGAACCCCTGACCTACTGCTTAGAAGGATAGGTCTGGGCGTTTTTTCGGCGCTAAAGCGTCCATTTGGTGCTTTTCAGTAGGGGTATTCTCGGTGAATTTTCCCCTTGGTGCTGCTCCGTCCATACCGAAATTTCCTGTTCTGGGTCAGAATCTGGGTCAAAAACAGCGCCCGGTCACCAAACCAGTAACCAGGCGCTGAATCTGTTTTTCGGATCATATTGTCTCACGGCATCATCCATTGCCGCCAGGCAGTAGGTAACAAAACGAAGTGAACAATTAAAAGCCCTTCACCGCACCCCAGCCTAGCTTGCTTCAAACTCTCCTGACTGGGAGCCGACGAAAATTGTATAGGTCTGGCCCTTCACGATGTCGGGGGCAGAAAGAATGACTACAGCAAAGTCCAGTTCGGGTTTGTAGGAGATCAATGTCTTTCCGCTTGTATCTTTCAAGGTGATTTCTGTTCCCGCAAACTGATTTCCGACACTTACGGCAACAACTCCCTGCTTGGAATCGCTGAAGGTCTGCGCCATACCGGCTGCCCCAGTGCCGATGAAAGTGCCGCCGGAGATCGTTGCGCTCACATCATAATCCAGTGTTGCGGTGTCACCTCTGGTGGGGCCTACCACAGTTGTATGACCACCGGTTATCTCCACGGTTCCGTTGGCATCGATTCCGTCACCGGAAGCATTGATATAGAGCGTACCACCGGAAACTTTAATGCTGCCATTGGAATTACCGGACATACCGCCAAATCCACCGCCACCGGGCCTGCTGCCCTTTCCACCGTCGCCAAACATTCCGTCACGGCCACCTGTGGTGCCGCTTTGGTCGGTACCGCCTGCGGCATTCAATCCATCATCGCTGGCTGCCAGCTTGATATCGCCGCCCTGCACATCAATGTGCAAGGCTTCCAAACCTTCGTAGCTTTCAGAAATGTCGATCTTACCTGCGGTAACGGTCAAGGTATCCTCTGCGTGGACGGCATCGTCACCGGACGCAAGCGCAAATGTGCCACCATTTATGATAACAGAAACATCCGAATGGATCGCGTCGTCAGCGGAATTGATGGTGATATTACCACCGCTGATCAACATACTGTTCGACGCTTTCAGGCCTTTCATGCTGGTGCTGTTTTCTTCTGTCCCGGTAGTTTGCGAATTACCGGGACCCATTCCGCCGGGTCTGCCACCGCCATGACCGCCACCCATAAAGCCGCCAAAGTTATCTGAGTGGGC
>JAZOBY010000108.1:0-29069 GCA_045596215.1 Faecousia sp. | reverse complement strand
TCTCAAAGGCATCAAGGGAAACAAATATGAGAAGATGTTTTTGGTTGCTCTGTTTACCGGCATCCGGGAAGGCGAGGTCTGCGGTCTGCAATGGGAGTGCGTGGACTTTACTGACGGTACGATCCTCATTGACAAGCAGCTGCAGAGCCTCAGAAGCGGTGTCCGTGGTGACAAGGAGAAGTACGCACTGGTTCCCACCAAGAACGGTAAGGAGCGTACCATCACCGCCGCCCCTTATGTCATGGATCTTCTGTGGCAGGTGAAGAAAGAACAAGACTTAAACCGAAAGTACAACAGCGATCTGTTTCAGGAAAACGGGCTTGTCTTTACGGACGAATTTGGCACTCGCATCACACCGCAAGCACTGTACAGGGCATTCAAACTGGTGGTATGTGAACTGGGGATGCCCACCGTGAGATTTCACGATCTTCGCCATTCTTACGCTGTTATTTCTCTGAAATCCGGTGATGATGTAAAGACTGTCCAGGAAAATTTAGGCCATGCAACCGCCGCTTTTACCTTGGATGTGTACGGTCATGTGACGGAAAAGATGAAAAAAGACAGCGCAAACCGCATGGAAGCATTTATTAAATCCGTGAGCTGATAAGGGAAACCGTAAGGGAAACTAAAAATCCGCCTTTGAAATTCAGAACATTCTGAACCTCAAAAGCGGAGAAATGCAAAAAGAAACCCCTGGATTCAGAAGAATCCAGGGTGAATCTAATGGCAGAGGATGAGGGATTCGAACCCCCGCAAACGGAGTCAGAGTCCGGTGTGCTACCGTTACACAAATCCTCTATGCGGATATTATTATACCCATCTTCCGTGAAAAGTCAAGAAGTTTTTTCCTCTTTTCTGAAAAAACTCTCTGTCCGCAATTACTTTTCCCGGAAAAAATAATTTTATTCCGCTTCTGCTTCCCAAGGGTAGGGAATTCCTTTCAGAACATTGCGACGAATATAGGAAAAAGTCCGTTTTTCGCCCTTCTTGGCCAGCATGTCCAACAAAAACTCCATTTCACGCTGGTTATCAGGGTGCATCCGTTGCCGTTCCATGCTGGCCATGAAATAGTTATAGGCAGATGCGTCGGTATATGCGTCCCCCTGATAGACGATGCAGGCGGCCCGGCGATCCATAAACTGCTCTGCCAGATATTTCCGAGGCATCCGCACCGATTCATAAGTCCGGGTTTTGGGATTCATATCCGTCCAGTATTCGTAGTGGTGGCGATTGCGTCCTTTGTGGTGCATCCATGCCTCGGAGTAGCCTTTTTCAGCACGTTCAGCGGAATTGGGACTGCGGTTACCCTGAAAATATCGGGCACCGATCATAAATTCCGTGGGGGAGTATTTGGACAGGTCGTGGACAAGGCCCTGCCAATAGAGCCCCACTCGGAAACAGCCCTCCCGGACTAGCCAACGGTGCCGGGTGATGGTCTTAAAATGCTGCCATGCTTTCACGGATTACACCTCTTTTTTTCCTAACTTTGCAAAATACCGGAAGGTCATGGGCCACAGGATGCCGCCCACGACCACCATCAGGAAATAGCGGACGGACCGGGCAATCAGATGGCCGGCAAACAGGGTATTCAGCGGGACTTTCATCAGTTCCTTGACGGCAACTACCAGTAAAAGACCGCCGAGTACCTTCAAAATCTGTGCCCACCATACGGCTTTGGTGTCGAAATGGATCCATTTCTGGTCAGCAATGTAAACGCCGATAAAACCAACGGAACAGCCCAGCAGAGTGAAGGCGTTTTCCCGGGCGTGCTCCAAATTATGGATGGCATCCGCTGCGAAGGCTTCGCTGGGGAAGGGGAAAAGATAGACAAAGCACAGATATGCCACCATTACCAGCAGCTGAACCAGCAGAATGCCGTACATCACCTTGGGGGATTGTGCTGCTTTGCGGAAAATCGGATAGGCCACGAAAACCAGAGCCGTGGCGATTACAAGGGAAACCAGCACGTCAGCAGGGGTATGTACGCCCAGATACATCCGGGACAGGCCCACCAACAGGGCCAGGGCGATCATGGCGATGCGAAGACACATCTTGCCCGTGGTGCGGGCGATGCCGCCGTAAAGGCCCACGGCGGTCTGTGTGTGACCGCTGGGGAAGGAATAGCCGGTAGCGGCCTCTCTGGCGGATTCCACAATGGTGAAATTGGGGTCCAGCACCCAGGGACGGGGCACACGGCAGAGTATTTTCAGAAATTGGTTAAAGGTTGTTCCTAAAAAGCCGGTGCAAAGCAGGTAATAGCCCTGGTACTTGCTGACGCACCAAAAAACGATCATGCCCACGGCCATGAAAAGGGTTTCCTCACCGAAAAGGGTGATGAGGGAGAAAAAGAAATCCAGCACGGGAGTCCGAAGATCTTCCAAAAAGTACAGAAAAGACATAAATGTACCTCCTTGCTGCATCTATTTTACGATACGCATAGTGGTTGTGTCAAGAAAAAGCGTCGGGCCAGGCCCGACGCTTTTGTTATACAGCGGCAGGTTGCCGCTTTTTCTTTTCGGTCATATGCCATACGCCATAGAACAGGCAGATATACACAATAAACAGAGCAACTACCGATACCGGATACAGCACTTTATGGCCGCCAACCAAATTGTAAAGGATGTCATATGGTGTACCGTCGCCGCTCATGAGGAACATATAGTTATAATCCACCAAAACATTGGCTGCATAGGCTGCCACGCAGAAGGTAAACAAAATGGCAAATGTGATCCACATATTTTTCCGCTTCATGCTGGCCATGCCGGAGATCATGATGTACAACGCGGCAAAGCCGGAAATGGAGTGGGTGATGCCGGAGACCACGTTGGTAAAGGACATAACCGGGTATGCGTTATAATTTTGCGTTGCACCGAAAGTGCCAAGAACGGCACCCAGCAGGCCAAAAACGCTGACAAAATCCAAAGCTGCTTCCCGGATCCGTCCACCGGAAAAGGCTGCCAGAGGGATGGCAATCAGCTGGATACTGCACAGAAACAGGGGCAGCATCATCCGCCAGGCGTCGGGATCCTCGACACAGGCCAGAATGATTTTTACAAGCTCAAGGCCGTCAATGAGGATGGCTGACCAAATCAACACCTTGTTCTTTTCTTGCGTAAGTTTATTTTTGTTCCGTTTTCCCAAAAACACAGCCAGGACGACCATGAGGACCATCAGCGAGGTGACGAACAGCAAATGCTGCCAGGAAAACGCCCCTTCCGGGGTGCGTTGATAACCGCCAATACCAAAAAACTCTTTCATAAAACCCATCTCTTTCTGTGGTTTTTTGGATATTATAGCAAATTTTGTTGTTTTTTCAGCAAGATATCAAAATCCTAAGAAATTCTTAAGAATAAGCCTTCCCTTCACTGTCATTGCCACGCCAGTCCGCAGACTGGCGTGGCAATCTCCTGGCAGTATCCTCCAAACTGCTGAGATATAACAGATGTTGTGCCGGGAGATCGCCACAGGCCCATTGGGCCTTCGCGATGACATGCGAGATGCGGCATAGCTTTTTTCTGGGGTGGATTAGGACCCTTCTACGACAACAGTAACAGATGTATTTTAATGGGAACGGTGCATATCATACGACTTCCCATTTTGTGCATTTCCAACTAAAAACGTGAAAATCGAGATTTACACAACCAATTATTCCAGTAAAATATGCTTTGTAGTTTTTGCTAGGGATTTCAACAACGCCGTGTACTTCCCAACGATAATCTTCAACTAAAACAAAGGATGAAAACGATACTTCAGTTAAATCTTTCTTGTATCGTGGATAGTTATCGTTGACATTGTTTATACCCCGTGCTTTTCTGCCAACCTCATTTTCTAGATGTTCACGCGCCTTTTCTTCATATGGTTGTCCTTGATAACCAGTATCCGTTTTAGTGGACGTACAACCACATAAACCCAAGAGAATTGCCAACACAATAATAATGCCGATTGTTTTTTTCATTGCTAAACTACCTCCAATTTATTAGCTTAGGGTTGCACAAAGAAACTACCCTTGGAATAATAATATGACAACACGTCATAAATGTCAAGCCAATATATGACATAATGTCATTAGGGTGATGTTATGCAAAACAGATTAAAGGCCTTGCGAAAGAGTAGGGGATATACTCAAATATCCCTGCAAATGCAGACAGGAATTGAGCAGGCGTTGCTTTCCAAATTTGAAAATGGGGAAAGAGTGCCGCCTACGGAAACTTTGTTGAAGCTTGCAGAGTTTTACAATGTGAGTATTGACTATATCCTTTGCCGTACTGAAAAACCCGAAGTAAACAGATAAAACCAGGATAACTTTGCGGTTATCCTGGTTTTTTGATATTTGAATATAATTGAAATTTTCCTCTTGCTTTTTTCAAAAAAGTGTATTATACTATCAAAGCACCGATGCCGGTGTGATGGAATGGTAGACGTAGTGGACTCAAAATGTAAATACGTCAACTGGGTCTGAGTGGTATATTCAGGAGTTTTCCACTTGACGTAGCGGATTATTGAACAAATATCCCTCCTAGCATTTTGGGATCCCTCCAATATTCGGAATTTCGTGCATGGCAGTGCAAAAATTGAATATGCCGGTGTGTTGGAATGGTAGACGAGGAGGACTCAAAATCCTTTGGTAGCGATACCGTGTGGGTTCGAGTCCCACCACCGGCACCAACAAAAGAACAAGTCTGTGTTTTTTTGTACACAGGCTTGTTCTTATTTTCTGCCCATTTTCTGATACACCTGGTTCTTCCCATATTCCAAAAGAGAACAGGCCATCCTTGAACATACATATTGCCTTGTTCTTTTTTGTACTGTATAATATATATACAGCGTCCATTGAAGTATAAAACAAGAATATGTTGGATATTGGAGTTCTAATGAAATGTATTATAATTGGTGCAGGCCCTTCGGGTCTTGCAGCAGGAATCCAATTATTATTGGAAACACAAAAACAGAAAGCAACTTGTGAATGTATTATTTTTGAAAAGGATCCACTTCAAGCAAAACCATGCGGGGGCCTAATAACACCAAAGTCCAAAGAAATACTAAATCAATTGGATATTCCCACAAGTATACTACACCCTTGCAGTAATGTGACAGTTGAATATAAGGGTGCTAGTTTTTCATACCCAACAACCGAATCTTTTTTCATCTGCAATCGTTCTGACTTAATTTGTGAGATGAACAAAAAATACTTATCATTGGGTGGGAAATTAGTTTGGGAAGAAGTTATCGATATTAAATCAAACATGCAACAGGTATCTACAATTAATGGTGTTTACAACTACGACATTCTCATTATCGCTTCTGGTTACCAAAAGAATGATTATTCACCAAGTTACCGAAGAATTTCTCAACGCTCCAAAGTGTCCATTGGCCTTAGTGCTATAATTCCACCACACCCTCCTATTCCTAATGATAATAAAATCCGCATTTGGTTCACAAAGGCACTCGAAGGTTATTGCTGGTGTTTTCCTTTGCCTAATGGAAATCTTAACGTTGGTTTCGCTGGTAAAATTTCCAAAGCACCTCAAAATGATTTCTTATTTATACGGGAGCAATTTAACGATATTCTCCAAATAGAGTCAGTGCCATACCGTGGACGAATCCTTCCAATAGATGACTATGAATACTTAGCCAATAATGCAACTGAAACCAAAGATAAAGTATATCGAATTGGCGAGGCTGGTGGGTATTTTGATTCCCTAACTGGCGAAGGTGTATATTTTGCATTATATACTGGAATCTTGACTGCTAAGTATATTACAGGAGTTGTTGGAGCTAACGATTATCAAAAGGCAAGGAAACTTATCGCTAGAATCTGCAAGGGAAGTTCATTCACCCGTAGGTTGCTATTTGGAAAGTGGTTAGTATTGCCTGTGCTACTTTCAATCGCCAGAATCACAAAAAAACTAGATACACATATGACGGAAAACTTGATTTTAAGATACCAATATGATTATTATTCCGCATTTCTAAGCCCCCTTTTTTGCTATACAAATCAAACTCCACCATTTAATAATCAAAGGATATTGGGTTATATATTACAGGATCCAAAAGAGGACTAAACATGAAAAAGAAAAAGGTTATCTGCACCATTAACAAAGAATCACGAATTGATGATCAATATGAGTTGAATAGAGAGAATACTCTTGTGTCACAATCCGGATTAATTACTGCTGTATTCTCTTTTTCGACAACCGCACTATTTACGGTGTGGGAACTCGGTTTAAACGAGTTGGAACGCATCCCAGATTATCTGATTCACTTATCTATAGGAATAATAACTTTTTTCCTCCTGCTAAGTATGCTCTTTGCGGTTTTGGCTCTCTCAAAGATAATCAACACTCAAAAGACCCCAAAAATCTCTATTGAATACATAAAGGTGAATAATAATAAAATGGTGACAAGAATCAAGATTTCTATTGCCTTTTTTATGATTGCATTATTGACTGTTTTTGTTAGTGCAATATCGCTGGGTATAATTTATTATTTTCTGCCTATTTTTTCTTAGCAATAAAGTAACAACTACACCACCAAATGTCATTAGACACGTATTCCACCTAATATTTTTAGATACTTCCAATATTCGGAACCTCACCTATACCGCGCAAAATTGAATATAACCAGTGCGTTCAAATGGTATACGAGTAGAACTCGATAGCAATACCGTGTAGGTTTGAGTCGCACCACCGGCACCAACATAATAAACCCGAACTGTACTTTCGTGTAGTTCGGGTTTGTTTTTGAAAACATCTTATGTATCTAGCTAAATACCAAGTATAAAACCCGAACCATGCTTCCACAATGAATGTATGATTCGGGTTTTATTATTCCTACTAGTATCCTTTTAATAAGGATGGAACACACTGCAGTTCATTTAGCTTAACTTGATTTGATAGGTGGCTCCCAAAAATCTGTCTTAGCTAAAGATGGTAAGGAAGAAATGTTTATTCCATGTACTTTGCTCAGCTGAGAGAGTTGTCCACTGATGCCGTTTACTACTCTAATAATCTCGTCAGCATCGCTATTTCTAAGACAATCGTTTATCTGACGGAATTGGTGTGGGAAGTATTTATTTAGCACTACTGCATTCTTTATTAACCATTTGCCGAATGGATGATCCGCTGTAATACCACGACGATATACACGCTCTGAACAGCAAAGAAACTTACGGCTCTCATCGCTTGCTGCATTGCAAAACATCATAGGAGGGAACGGATCGTATGCTTCATCAGAATCTTCAGACCCTTTTCTTGTCAGCACCAATATCTGCCCTTTTTCATAGGATATCGCAATTTGATACTCATCTTGAAGTAATGCCATAAAGAAACAGTATATTGAGGCTACGTCTGAATGATATCTATTACTTATGGAGAATCTTGAACCTTTGCACAATGGTTTTTCTAGTTCTACTAGTAGTTTATTCCCACGTGGTTCAAGAGTCTTTACAAGCCACTTGCCTAGTTTTGATTTCCTTATTTCTCTCCATTTCGGCAACAATTCATTAGACACGGAAATGTCGGAACGAACACGAAAGTCTTCGCATTCCAAACTTATCATTATTCCACATATAGCTAAGTTCGCTTCTGTTGATAAGTGTGTGATGTGGGTGCGTCCAACATCCACTGACGGTCGCAAATTCCCTTCGAGATAAAAAAGTGCATCATATTCACAACCACCATATTCCTCATCTACTTTTCCACAAATTACGGCCTGATATGTACAGGTGCCATTTCTGCATTTTTTATTCTTTGTAATTCGATACAATAACGGAACCGATTCCAGATCAAAAAGTGCAATCATGTTCTTAGTATGATCTTTATCAACAAAGGATCTCCATACATCAGTTATATCCAGTTTCTCTGCAAAAGGATTCCATGCTTCGCCTAAAGCCGCACAATCGGTTGGACAAGAGGAATACTGTTTAAACTTTTCACTTAATGCATCAACTGCTTCCGAGCCATATATGCGCTCAAGACGCTCCCAGCTATTTGTGTAAAAACTACTTGATTCTTTTATATTTTCACAACCAAGAATAAGGACTCTTTTATCATCCTCATAATCGACAGAAAAACGGATATTGACTGTATAGACTTGATCCATTATTGTCCATTTGGGCGGTGACTTGTAGGAAACCCTATATTTTGTAACAACACCCGACAATCCAGGCAGTATTTGATAATTTGGCTCGTCTATCACTGTGGTGGTTACTATAATCTGAGGGTAATTGCCCTTTGCGTTAGGAAAAGTACTGTCATATTTTTGTTTTTCTTCATCGGTCAGTTCGTAAGAATATTCACCTTCTAAAGCACGTGCTTCCTTTATTATTTCCAGATAAGTACGTCCCAGCCGTTGTCCATTAAAGTATACAGGCATTGGTGTTCCGCAAATAAAGTCTTGAACAGAATCTCTTATATTACAATTTCCTATTTTTCCAGGATCAAGTTTCACAACAATAGATGTACCTGGTTTGTATCGATATCCTCCATTTTCGAAAGAGAATGGCAGCGTATCCTCAAACTCTCTCGGATAAGGTAATGGTATATCCACTATGTGGTCTAGTGCCTGATTCCTCAATGTATAATATCCACGAAGGCCAGAAATGTCCATGCGAAGACCAAACCCACCGCTATTCATAGCACCAGGTTCATAGTCTTCTTGACTCTTGTAATCGTCAAAATAAAGTGTTGAGATTTCAGCCTGTGTAGCACAAAGAAAACAAGAAAGAAATCCGATGCCAAAGCGACTATTTGCATAATAAGAAGTGTTGCAGCTATGCTTTCGCAAATCCCTTTTAAGTTCTGTAGAGTTATAATAGGAATTGCCGACCTTTAAGAAATAACGTCTCAGCATTCCCCGGGTCATGCCTGTGCCTTGGTCATCAATACGGAAAATCAAGTCACCATTTTGGTCAAGACCTTCCCATAGATATATGGCAGCATCATCACTAGCTAGATCAAAATATGGATCCATTTGTTTACGCAGCAATGTCGCGTCAATAGCATTTTGAAGTAGTTCTCTCACAAAAATATCATTACTGCTATATAGATTTTTACCCGTCAAAAGAGTTAATATCTGTTCTTGATCCATCGTTAGGCTAAAATCATCGCTATCATACCCTATACGGTTAATCTGATTTCTAGATACACTACGAGGGAACGAGAATTGTCGCTGCCAATCTTTATTGCATAGTTTCTTTAAATCATTACAAACAACAAATTCATGGTCAACCCAGTTTAAGTAGTCACGAATCTTGTGTTCTACCCAAGGCTCGCTACATTCTGCGGAATAAGGAAGTTCTCTATCTGACGGTTCCTCTGGGTAAACGAAGCCATTAGATGCAAGGTGCTTTCTAAAAGCCTCCTCACTTCTTGGCTTTCCTTCTGCAAAACTAAATAGGATTTCGGGAGCACGTGTACCATCGAAATCTAATATGTCCCCCAATCTTAGAAGCAATGCACAGAAACGAGGATCTACATCATTTGTGGTTTGAAAAGCAAGGTTTCTATTGTTTTTCAGGAACGATTCATCTTCACCATGAGACTGGCAAACAGCAATTAATATGTTCGGATGAACGATTTCTCTAGGACGATTAGAAAAATTCCACTGTTTATCCGCAAAAAGCTCCGGTAAGCGATAAGGGTGAAGTGTTCGCAAATAGTCTTGTTGCTTATTCTCAGGCCACTCTTCAAAAGCGCTACCGATATAATCGGGTGCATTCTTCAGCAGAAACTCCCGACACTTTTTGGGGTTTTCTACAGCTTTCTTCTTTCCTTGTGCATCGTACACCATGCCTATATCATGGAAAACTGATGCGAGGATGAGCAACTCACATTCTCCCGCTGATAAAAGTGTTATCTTACTCCCCAAAATACCTGCAATTGCACGCATAACATTTATAACATGATCCTCATCATGCAGCGTATAGTTTGGGAAGGTGGCGGGAATTTCTTTTAACCATTTTATCGCCGTATTGTAAACGCCTTCAATCCATTGCACGCGACTAGATGAAGGCTTTTTGCTTTGATAAGTTTTCCAAAGTGCAGTATCATAAAGTCTGAGACACATAATAATACCAGCTTTCATTCGTTTTTTGACATAATATTACCATATTATGCATAAGAAAGCAACAAATGATAAGAAACAAATTAGCGGGGGTATATCTCTGATTACTTTCTTTTCCTAAAGTAGTCTTTCGGATTGCGACTAATCCAAATGTGAAAGCAGGTCTATGAAAGTGACATTTATATATTAAAGCATCTGGAAACAATTATAGTGTAACTAACTTCTCATCTATTTTAAAAGGGTACATTGCATAACATTTGCAGACATATTCTTGCTTTTTGAATTCAGATGAATGTATATATTGGATGTTGTTCCAATATCACTATGTCCTAGCCATTCCTGAATGTCCTTTAACCCAATGCCACTGGCATATAGTAAGCTAGCGCAACTATGGCGCAGATCGTGGAAACGTATCTTTTTCAGGCCATTCCTTTCCAGCAACAAAGTGAAGTGCTGTGTTACAAAATTGGGCTTCAGCAGATGTCCCATTGGATCAACACAGACATAATCCTGGTAGTCCTTGCAGTAATCTCTCCCAAAGGATTGCTGGTTTTGTATTTGCGTTTCTTTAACCTTACAAAGCAGCTTTTCGAACGGAGGAACAAGTGGAAGTGTCCGATAGCTGGAGGCTGTTTTTGTTCCATCCTTCTGAATTATCTTTGTGTGCCCGTTGAGTGTTGTTTGTACCACGGTGTGATTAATGCAGATCGTTTTCCTCTCAAAGTCGATGGTGCTCCATTTTAGTCCGATAACCTCACTACGGCGAAGCCCATAGAACGCCGCTGCCAAGATTGGCAATTCCAGTGGATCATTCTTTGCCACGAGAAACAGCTGTTGCAATTCTCGTTGGTTATAGATGTTTGTATGAAACCTGTTTTTTCCAGGCTTCTCAATGCGATCAGCAGGATTGGACTTTACCAGTCCCAGCCGAAACGCATATTGTAAGCAGCTATGAATATTTGCATGGCGTCTAATAACCGTTGCCGGTGCCAATCCCTCAGACAGAAGATACTGATAATACTCCTGAATGTATTGTGGGCGATGCTCCAGCTGTTTCAATGTAAGCTGTTTAGAGTCAAAGAACGGGATGATGCTTTTCTCCACATTCGAGACATAAGAAGCATATGTGGTTACGGCGATCTTTGATCGCACAACATCCAACCAGTCAATTAAGAAGTCCGTAAAAAGGATGGTTTCATAAGTGCATGGGTTTACCTTAGTCGCAGGATTTTTCTTAAGCCATTTTAGTTCCATGGCATAATCCAAAGCAGATGTAAAAATAGCATGATAAAGTTTTAGTTGTTTGATTCCAGCACCATTCTCTTCCTGCTCATAGCAATAAAAGCGTTCAAGCTCATTAGGGGTCAATTCGGTGAGTTTTATCCTGCTTGTGAGAAAGTAAGGCTGAATATTTGCACTTAAGGAATAGGCGTACCCAGCATAGAGCGCTGGTGGAATAGACGATGCCCTGTCTTGCATCCACTTGTCAATGAAATCAGCAAACAGCATATCAGCGTTCTCAGGCTCGTTTCCAGGGTTAAAATGCTGGCGGGTATCCAACAGCATTTGTTCTGCCTTTGCCTTGTTTCCTTCTACTGTGAGTCTTGTGCTGATAGATTTACTCTTGCGTTTTCCGTCTTTTCCTTTCCAATTCAGTACCATTTGGTAGTATCCGTTTTGCTCCCTTAGATGCCCTGCAACCATATTTCATCCTCCTTCACTTGTATTGTGCTGCTAATGGCATATATCCATTTTCTCATACACTGGACATAGCAAAAGGCACCCGCTACCGGGTGCCTTCGTCGTTAATTATGGTTAAATCTGCGCTTTGAGTTTTAAACGATACTTTGCGTAATGGGTGCTAAGAATATAGTCGATCACCCACTCCTTGGGAATTAGGTAAGTACCACGGATATAATAGTGCCTTACATGGTTTTCACGCATTAGTTTCCTTGCCGTCTGATCGGCGATACCTCCCATCATTTCGCAAAACTGGGGTAGCGTCACAACAGCAGGATAATCCACAAAGCGGTCACGATAGTATTTTCGATTTCTCATAAAGACAGCCCTTTCCAATGTAAATTGTCAATGACGGATGAGGCTGTTGTAGCATTTTCTGTATTTCAATTTGTGTCGTTTGGTGACACATCCCTCCGATATCCCTCCAACGAGCAAAAATTTTCATCAAATCAGATATCACTATCTAAAAGCAGAACTGCTTGTATTTTTAACGGTTTCAGTAAAAACCAAACTTTTTATAGATATTTTCCATAAATAAATGCGCTACGTCAAGTGGAAGATTCCACTCTATTCCGCTATATTCCACTAGATACCAGACGATGACAATGACTCAAAATCCACCGCTGGCGACAGCGTGCCGGTTCGAGTCCGGCCACCGGCACCAATAACGGGATACCCGAACCGGGTATCCCGTTATTTTTATTTATGCCAATCTTTATCAAAGTCCGCCCAGAAGGATTGCACAGCGTTTTCATACCCCTGTGGGTCAGTCAGGTAGCTCATTCCGTGCTCAGCACCGGGCACCACAAAGAGTCGCTTGGGCGATGCACAGGCTTTATAATTTTCATACGTCATTTCAATGGGGACAAAATGGTCCTCCGTTCCGTGGACGAACAGAACCGGCACTCGGCATCGTGCAAGGGACTGGGGGCAGGAATCTGCATCTACGGCCACACGCAGCCGTTTTCCTGCCAGTCGTCCGGCAGTGCCGCCGTATACCGGGTAGGCCAGACGTGCCTGTTTGGCTACGTGCTTCCAGATGTCCACGGTGGATGTGAAGCCGCAATCGGCCAGGATTCCCCGCACATTTTGGGGCAGTTCCAGTCCGCCGGCCATCAGCACGGTGGAAGCACCCATGGAAATGCCGCACAGATATATGGGTATCGTTCCGCCAAATTTCTGATTCACCCAGTTTGCCCAGTCCAGGCAGTCGTAGCGTTCGGTCAAGCCAAACCCCATATGCTCACCGCCGCTTTTGCCCTGTCCACGTTGCTCTGCGTAGAGGACGCTGCAATCGTTATTTCGAAGAAAATCCGATATCATTCCGAAATCGTGATCCCATGCGGAACGCCATCCGTGCATGGCGATGACAACCCGCTTTGGAGCAGAAACGCTCATCCAATGCCCCAAAAGGGGAGTGCCGTCCCGGCTTTGAATTTGGATGATTTCGTGGGGCCGTGCGGCCAGATCTTTTCCGGCATCGGCCACCTTTTTCAGCATCGTGCTGTCGATGGTGCTGCCGGACAGTCGACGCTCTGCTCCGGTCGGATGGGGCGGTATATCCCGGTCCAAGGCCAGCCGCACCAAATAATCCGCTGCCCGGTACCGTGCGGATTCCGCCAGTGCCATCACCGCAGCGGTGACGCCGGAGCCAAGCAGCATAATTTTTTCTCTTTTGTTCATAACATCGCCCCCGAAAAACGGTTTTGTATGTATCATACCGTTTTTCGGGGGCGTTTATTCTGAAATTCAGGAGAGTCCTTTCTCTATTGCCCGGGCGATCCGTCCCTTGACCAAATCCGCCAGTTCCACAGTTTTCAAAGAGGCATATTCCTCGTAAAAGATGGGTTCTAAGTAGTACATTTTCACCGTTACCGGGGCAGAGCCTTTTTGATCCAAAACCTTAAAGCTGTCGATAAAGGCCACGGGAATGATGGGGCATTTGGCTTTGGTTGCTGCACGGAAGCTGCCGCCGTGGAATTCGCCCATCACGTTGCCGTTTTTGCTGCGGGTGCCCTCGGGGAAGATCAGATAGTTACGGCCGGACTGCACTTCCTTGGTCACATTTTGAATCACCGTCAGCGATTGACGGACATCTTCCCGATTCATGTCAAAGGAAAGGGTGCTTTCCAAAATCTGTTTCAGCACGGGAACATTTTTCAGCTCCTTTTTGTACACTGCACCCAATGGCCGGTCACAGGTGGCGGCCAGGGCCACCACGTCAAACATTCCCTGGTGGTTGGCGTAGAGCATGAAGCTGCCCTCCTGGGGAATGTTCTCTTTTCCGTAGACTTGCAGATCAATGTTGCCGGTTTTGACTACCCAACGCATGATTTTTTGCACATGGGCCCATCTCTCCGCTTCGGGATACCGCTCCGGATGCTTGGCATGACGGCACAGCTTCCAGTAGGCTGCCGGCAGTCTGAAAATGTTTCTCAATGCAATCAGGACAAAACGATTCATATGTGTGACCTCTTATCAAATAAAGAATTTCCGTGCCATGCTGTGCCGTGCAGGACGGCAGATAGCCAAAAACAGCAGCAAACCGCCCAAAAGGCCCAGGGCAATCAAAGGATACAGATACCAGCCGAGGAATCCAACCTCCGGGAAGGTAATGGAGAGCAAAAGCTCCAGCACCGGCATGAAAGCACCCAGAGCCATAATGGCACCGCCAAATACATACAGCCGACCCCGGCTGATATAGCGACGCAATACCACCACAGTGGTGACCAGAAGACCGATAAACCCGGTGACCGGAAAGGCAAAGCTGAGGAACCAGCTGCCGCCGGTGGCCAGATTGATATACAGCAGATACAGCCCGGCCGCTGCAAAATCACAGGGTACGAATATAACAGGATTGGGCTTAGCAAACCACAGGGGCAATATGATTGCTACGTAGCTCAGAAGCAGTCCGCCGATGACGTAACCGGCCCAGGTGATGCCGCCGCCGATTTGCAGATCGCACACCAAACTGACACCCATTGCCAGCAGATAGGCTGTGGTGATAATAAACTGCATGGTCAAAGAGTTCAGCTGCGGTGCGGGGCCCAGGCCCTCCGGATAAAGAGGCTCAGCATCCCGAGGTGGAAAATCCGGATGGCAGACAACGGTCTGGCATAGGGGACAGCGTTTTTCTGTGTCAGAAAGTTTGACACCACAATTCACACAGTACATAGTAACTCCTTTATGATTGGTCGCCGTTGCTCTCTACCTGCACCGGGAGGTCCAGATCCCGCAGGACCTGGCAGAAACGGGCTTCCAATTCGCTTTCTCGTACATTGCGGATGAAGTTGATATACAACGTATCACCAAAGGACAGCACACCGCAGTTGTGGGGGGCGGTGGCCTGAGCACCCAGGATGAAGTCCATACGCTCCACGTAGGGGGTCATTTCCTCGGGGAGGGTGACCTTGCCCAGATTGGAAAGGCTGAGACAGGACTTTCGTTCACCCACAGCATTAAAGACCGCTTTCATCACAATATTTTTGATGAACAACGGCATGAGCTTTACGGCTAAAATCCGCTCGCTGGCCACGTTGGTGGCGATTTTGGTGCTCATATATTTGGGATTGATCTCCAATCCCATACGGTGGTGTATGGCATTGCAGATCTCCTGGAAAGTGAATTCCCCCAGGCGGGGATCGATCTCCGGTGTGACATAAAGGGCGAAATTTCGCAAAGACTGACTGGGGTAGACGGAACGCAGATTCACAGGCAGAAGCACCCGGATCGGCTTACGCCACCGTGGATCCGGCTGGCGGGAAAGCTGCATCTGCTGAATGGCCTGCATCATCACCGCACCTAAAAACACAGTCAAACTGACGCCGTATTCGTGGGCTTTTGCCAGGGCCTGTGCCACAGGGACGCGGATACAGGTCAAATGGAGAAAACCGTCCGGCTCCGGAGTGCCCCGCAACCGCCAGGAATCGTTCTCTTTCCGGCTGGCCAGCACCCGTCCGGCGTGTTTTTGGAAGCTGTCTTCCAATTCCGCCTGGGAGGGTTCTTCCAACCGACCTAGAACACCCTGCTGGGCGGGGATATGAATATGATGCTTTTGTTGGAGATACTCCGCCAAAAGGGTCTTCAAGAAGATCATGGCACCGGAGCCGTCTGTCAGAGAATGGAAGACTTCAATGGCGATTCGCCGCCGGAATACCACCACCCGCAGAGCACATCGGCTGACTTCTTTTTTGGACATCCGGGGCAGAGGATAGCTCAGCTCCTCCCGGATTTGGGGTGCGGTCTTCACCTGTTGGAGATAGTACCAGAACACACCTCGGCGAAGCCGTGCGGCAATAGAGGGAAAACGGCGAACCGTCACATCCAATGCCGACTGCAATACTTCCGTATCCACAGGTTCTGTCAAGGTGGCGGAAAGCCGGAATACGTTGCTCCAGTTTTCATTCCGGGCAGCGGGGTAAATTTTTGCCGCATTGTCCAGAGGCATCCAACGCAGTTTCCGTTCTTCTGCCAGCGTGCGGCTGAGAAAACGGTTCAGGGTGACAAAATCTTTCCGGTCTTCCTCCAAGCCGTACAGAAGATACCCGTGCCAACGCTCCGGTGTGACCACCAGATGGCTTTTACACCCGGCGGCAAGGAGCTTTTTATGCATATTCTGAGAATCGCTGAGCAGGATTTCATCCCCACCTGCGAAGATCAAGGAGGGAGGCAGTCCTGCCAATTCTCCCAGTAGGGGAGAGACAAACGGGTCAGAGGGGTCGGTGGTATAATTCTTTGTAAAGGAGTCCAAAAGGGCGGCGTTCAGAGACGGATCGGACTCCCGGTTGGTCTCATAGGACTCCCCGGAGGCGGTCAGATCCACCCAGGGGGAAATGGCAACAATGGATGCCGGTTGAGCCATGCCCAGCGCTTTCAGTTTCAGACACAGGGCGTAGCAAAGGCCGCCGCCGGCACTTTCGCCGCACAAGGTGATGTGCTGGGGAGCATATCCTTTGGACAGCAGGTATTCATAAGCCGCCAGTGCATCGTCCAGTGCGGCGGGGTAGGGATTCTCCGGGGCAAGGCGGTAGCCGATGCAAAGCACCCGAACGCCACACTCCACCGCCAAGGTAGAGGCAAAGCCACGGGCGTATTCCAGATCGCCGCAGGTATAGCCGCCGCCGTGAAGATACAGGATCACGCCCTGACGGCGTTCATCCCGGGGCAATACCCATGCGGCTTCAAATTCTTCGAAAGGATGGTCGTGGATCAGCACCTCGTTGCGGTGATGAAAGGTCATCAGCTCCCCGATGAGATTCTGCCCTTTGCGGATGGTCTCCAAAGAACAGCCGCTGAGAAACGGTTGCAGTTTGCTGATTTGGTTGCGTACTGTTTTTGCAGATAATGGCATGGAAACCCTCCTTCCGTCAAACGATAATATTATTTTACCACAGATACAGGAAAAAGTACAATCTACTTTTTCTTTTTTTGACCCTACCGGCAGTAGAATTCCTGTCACCTCGACAAAAATCGCCGCATAGGCTGTGCAGGGAGGGATGGAATATGAAAAATGAATGGCTGATTACCTTTCGTTCTGTGACCTATGCCCAGCGGGGAGAACGGACACTTCGCAGTAACCGCATCGCCTGCCGGATGCAGCGTACGCCCAGGCATTTGACGGAACGGGGATGCGGCTATTGCTTGCGGCTGCAAAGTGGGGATGTCCGGGAAGCAATGGAGATCCTTCGCCGGGAGAAATTGCCTTATGAAAGGGTATATGCGGTAAATGAGGACGGCAGTACTCAGGAGCGGATGATATGATTTATCTGGATAACGGTGCCACATCTTTTCACAAGCCGCCCCAGGTGCTGCAAGCAGTCTGCCGTGCTATGCACACTTGTGCCAATCCGGGACGGGGCGGTTACACTGCTGCCATGGAGGCCGGGCGTGTGGTGTATCGGTGCAGGGAAGAAGCGGCGGCACTTTTTGACTGTCTGCCGGAGCAAGTGGTGTTTACCGGCAGCTGTACCCAGGGGCTGAATATGGCCATCCGCACCCTGATAAAGCCCGGTTCCAGGGTCCTAATCTCCGGATTTGAGCATAATGCGGTGACGAGACCGCTACATTTACTGGGGGCGGATATCCGCGTGGCGGGGAGAAAACTGTTTGACCGGGACGATACCTTGGAAGCCTTTGAAAGGGGATTGCATTCCGGGGTGGATGCGGCGGTGTTCACCCATGTTTCCAATGTATTTGGCTATATTCTTCCGGTGGAGGAAATGGCGAGACTCTGTAAGCGGCACAATGTACCCTTTGTTATTGATGCGGCACAGTCCGCCGGGATGCTACCGGTATCCTTGCACCAACTGGGGGCGGATTTTATCGCCATGCCGGGGCATAAGGGCCTGTTGGGCCCCCAGGGGACGGGGATATTGCTGTGTGGACGTATCCCCAATATCTTTCTGGCGGGCGGTACGGGAAGCGAGTCTTTGCGGCAGGAAATGCCGGAGTATCTCCCGGACCGGGCAGAAGCGGGCACACTGAATGTGCCCGGAATCAGCGGCCTGGCCGCGGGGATGCAGTATATCCGCCGGCAAGGCACAGATGCCATCTTGCACAGGGAACAGCAAATGGCCCAAAGGTGCATCCGTCTTTTAGAAAGACGGGGATACCGGGTCTTCTCCGGGGATCATCAAAGCGGAACAGTCTCCTTTGTATCACGAGGAGACTGCGAAGAATTAGCAGATCAGCTGGGATCCTTGGGGATTGCCGTCCGGGCGGGACTCCATTGTGCACCCCTGGCCCATGAGAGTGCCGGGACATTGGAAACGGGAACGGTTCGCATCAGTTTCGGTCATGACGCAGATATTCGGCAAATCATGGCGCTTGATGAAGCATTTGGAAGAATAAAAGACTGAGAATCAAAAAAATTTTGTGAAACAGTATTGCTATCACAGGGCAAATCCGCTATAATAGTACGGATAATAGGCTTGGTATACAGTTTTTTAGAAAAAGTGGATTACAAGGGCAGAAAAGAGGAGATAAGGGATGATGAACGCCATCGAAACATTGTTCCAGCAGATGGCCAAAATGCAATGGTCGGATTATTTGGATATCGCCATCGTGGCATATTTACTGTACCGACTGTTTCCGTTGGTTCGGAATACGGGAACCAAACAGATCGCAAAGGCAATCGTAGCGATCTTGCTGATCGCTTGGTTGACAGATCTGATGAATCTGTACACGCTCAGTTTTATTATGGAGCAATTTTTGCAGATCGGATTGATCGCACTGGTTGTTCTGTTCCAGCCGGAATTGCGGCGGATGCTGGACCATTTGGGCAATATGAAGTTTCACAAGTTTCTGGGTGTAGAAAAAGATGGCCGGGAGATGGCTCCTATCGTTGCCCAGACCGTGGCGGCCTGCGAGGTGCTGAGCCGTGAAAAAATAGGTGCTTTGATCGTGTTTGCCAAGGATAACCGACTGGATGAATACATCAAGACCGGCACAAAGATCGACGGCCAGGTGTCTGAGCAGTTGATTCGCAATATTTTCTTCCCCAAGGCATCTTTGCATGACGGTGCGGTGATCATTCGAGATGGCCGCATGACTGCCGCGGGATGTGTGTTGCCGCTGTCTGCCAGCTCCCGGCTGAGTGCGGATCTGGGCACACGGCATCGGGCCGGTGTGGGTATCAGCGAAGCATCGGACGCGGTTGTGGTAATCGTCTCTGAGGAAACGGGAACCATCTCTGTGGCCGTGGGCGGTATGCTGAAACGGCATTTGGCACCGCAGACACTGGAACGTCTGCTAACCAATGAGCTGTGCCCGGAGGAGAATACAGATCAGGAAAATCCCGTGGAGCGTCTGAAACAGAAATTCCGCAAAAACAACAAGGAGGAGCACAAATGAAAAGAAAAATCATTTATGGCCTCCTTGCCGCACTGGTTTCCTTTGGCCTTTGGATGTATGTGGTTACCGTGGTAAACCCGGAATGGGAAGATACCTTCTACAACATTCCCGTTGTTTTGGAAAATGAGGAGATCTTGCAGGAACGTGGCTTGATGCTGGTTTCCGAGGAAGACCCCAAAGTGACGTTGCGTCTGTCCGGCAACCGGGCGGATATGATCAATCTGAATGCTTCCAACATCACGCTCCGGGCTGACCTTTCCAGAATATACAGTGCCGGTGAGCAGAGTCTGGGTTACAGCATCATCTACCCTGACGGCGTGCCCAGTAATGCCTTTGAAATCATCAGCCAAACTCCCCAGCAGATCACATTGTCTGTGGTGGAGCGTACCTCCAAGGATGTGGATGTGCAGGTGGTCTTCAACGGCAATGTGCCGGAGCAGTATATTGCCTTTAAGGACGAAGCAGTGCTGGATTACGCAAAGATCGCAGTAGCCGGCCCTGCGGATATCGTCAACAAGATTGCAATGGCCAAGGTAGAAGTGGATCTGGAAAACCAGAAAGAGACATTCAGCCAACAGTACAGCTATGTATTCTGCGATGCAGAGGGTAATGTAATAGAAAGCGACTGGTTGACCACCAACACCCAACAGGTGCAGTACAAGTTGAAGATCCAGCAATGGAAAGACATCACCCTGCGGGTGGATGTGATGGATGGCGGTGGCCTGACACAGGCTCAGTCCGTGCCTGTGACAACGGATACGATCCGGGTTGCCGGCAGCGAAAAGCAACTGGCTGATTTGGGCGACGAGTTGGTGATCGGCACAATCAATCTGGGCGAAATTCTGAAAAATGAGGTGCTTTCCTTCCCAATCGAATTGCCGGAGGGAATTACCAACCTGTCGGAACAGGATTCCATGGACGTGGAAGTAAAGGTAGAGCTCCCCGGAATCACCACCAAAACCTTGGAGGTCACCCGCTTTGAGGAAGTGGATGTACCGGCAGGCATGCAGGTAACACTCACCGCAAAAAAAATAAAAGTGACCGTTCGCGGTCCCAAGGAATTGCTGAACCGGATCACCGAGAAGGATCTGGTGATCAAGGTTTATTTCACCGGTGCCCAGGCAGGAACGGATCAGTTTGAAGCAAAAGTTGTGGTTACAAATCCGGATCTGGCCGCAAAGGTCGGTGCAATGGATATTGACAATCTGAACGCCACCGTTACAGCTATGAGCGGCTGATAAAGTGCAGGAGGATAGAGTTTTGATCAAGAGTATGACCGGCTATGGCCGGGCCGTTGCCACTGTGGGCGGCAGAGAATTTACAGTGGAATTGCGTTCCGTGAACAATCGCTATCTGGATTGCACGGTGAAATTGCCCCGGGCACTGTCTTTTGCCGAAGATGCTGTAAAGCAGGCGGTGAAAGCATCGGTTTCCAGAGGCAAGGTGGATGTTTTCATCAGCATGAAATCGGAAAATGCCGACGACACCACCATTACATTGAACAAGACCGTTTTGGAAGGATACCTCACCGCCATGCGGCAGATGGTTTCCGAATTTGAGGTTCGTGACGATATCAGCGTGTCCACAGTTTCCCGGCTTCCGGAGGTCTTCTCCGTGGAGAAGCCCCAGGTGGATGAGGAACAGCTGCAAAAAGATCTGATGGACGTGGTTAATCAGGCTTTGGCAGGGTACGACGCCATGCGTACCGTAGAGGGACAGGCGTTGGATGCGGATCTTCGCAGTCGCGGCAATACAATTTTGGAACTGGTATCCCAAGTGGAAGCCGGCAATGCCCAAACGGTGATCGACTACCGGACCCGTCTGGAAAACAAGCTGAAAGAAGTGCTTGCTGCCACGAATATCGACGAAAGCCGGATTTTGACCGAGGCAGCCATCTTTGCGGACAAAGTGGCGGTGGACGAAGAGACTGTCCGTCTGCGCAGTCATCTGGCACAGATGAACGAGATGCTCACATCCGGCGGTGCGGTGGGCCGGAAACTGGACTTCCTGCTGCAAGAGATGAACCGGGAAGCCAACACCATCGGCTCCAAATGCACGGATGTGCGTCTGGCCCGTATCGTAGTGGACATTAAAGCAGAACTGGAAAAGATCCGGGAACAGACCCAGAATATTGAGTAAGAGGCTATTATGAAACTGATGAACATTGGTTTTGGAAGCATGATCGCTGCATCCCGGCTGCTGGCCATCGTCACACCGGATTCCGCTCCTATCAAGCGGCTCATTCAGGAGGCAAGAGACCGGGGAATGCTGATCGATGCCTCCTACGGTCACAAAACAAAAACCGTCCTGCTGATGGACACGGATCATGTGATCCTGTCTGCGGTGGCACCGGAGACCCTGTCGGCCCGGTGGACGGAAAAGTGGGAAGAAGGGAAGGAAACTTAATGGCAAAGGGAAAACTGTTTATTATTTCCGGTGCGTCCGGTGTGGGTAAAAGCACAGTCCTGCAAAAAGTCATGAGTGCCCGACCGGATCTGCAATTTTCTGTTTCCGCTACCACCCGTGCCGCCCGTCCCGGCGAGCAGGAGGGTGTGCACTACTATTTCGTCACCAAAGAGCAGTTTGAGCAAATGATCGCTCAGGATGCGTTTTTGGAGTACGATGCCCATAACAGCAATTATTATGGAACGCCTGCCCAGCAGGTGGAAGAAAAGCTGCAAAACGGTCACGTGATTTTGGATATTGAGCCCGTGGGGGCATTCAATGTCCAGGCAAAGCGGCCGGATGCCACGCTAATCTTTATTGAAGCTCCCTCCTGGGAAGAACTGGTACGCCGGCTTCGTGGCCGGGGCGATACCTCGGAGGATCAGATCTCCATGCGGCTGGAACGGGCCAAGTGGGAATTGGAACAAAAGAAAAAATATCATCACGTAGTTGTCAACGACCAGGCTCAGGCCTGTGCCGATCAAATTTTACATATCATCGCTGAGGCGGATATGAAGTAATTGGAGGAAATGAACATGTTGTACCCCCCCGTAGCAGATTTGCTGAAAGATGTTAAAAGCCGTTATCTTCTGGTGAACGTGGTGGCCCAGCGGGCACGCCAGATTGCAGAAGAGGCAGAAGAATTTGGCGAGGAACTGACAGAAAAGCCGGTTACTCTTGCCATTCGTGAAGTGGCTGAGGGCAAGCTCACCGCCACATTGAAGGAAGAATACGCAAAATAACAAAAGGAGGAAAGGGCCATGATCGGGAAAATTGCTGTTTCTGCGGCGACTTTTGCCATCGATAAGCCCTATTCCTACGCCATCCCCGTGGGGATGGAACTGCAACCCGGTCAGCGGGTGATGGTGCCTTTCGGTCGGGGAAACCGCAGATGTGAAGGCGTCGTGCTTGCTGTGGAAGAGGGAAGTGCCCAGGGGCTGAAATGCATTGAGCAGTGCCTGGACGAAGCATCCCTGCTTTCGCCCAATATGCTCCGTCTGGCGGCCTTTCTTCGGGAACGGTATTTCTGCACGTTTTACGAGGCTGTCAGGGTCATGCTCCCGGCCGGCTTGTGGTTCAAGGAAAAGAATACCTACCGACTGACGGAGGACCTGTCCTGGAAAGACAATCCACCCCGCCGTGATCATGCACAGGAAATTCTGACTTGCATGGAAAACCTGGGCGGACAGGCGGAGGAATCCCTTTTGCGGACGTTGGTTCCCGATGACGAACAATTCCGGGGCGTTTTGCAATATCTGCTCCGAAAAAAATGGATCGCCGGCAAGACAAGCCTGTTACGCCAGACCCGGGACAAAACGGAGAAAATTGCCACATTGGCAGCTTCTGCGGAAGAGGCCATGGAATTTGCGTCCCACCGTCCCAAGTCTGCGGCCATGCAGCGTAGTGTGCTGGAACTGATGTGCAGTCTGGGGAGCGTGTCCGTCAAGGAGCTTTGCTACTACACCGGTGCCAATACCGCCACGGTCAACCGACTGGTGGAGTTGGGCTATCTGGTGCTGACGGAGAAGCCGGTTTTGCGATGTAAAGAGATCCGCCCTGCGGTTCTGGACGGCCCATTGGTGCTCAGCGATGAACAGCAGCAGGTCTTTGACGGTCTGAACGCACAAATGCACCAGGGGAAGCCGGGAATCGCCCTGCTTCACGGTGTCACCGGTTCCGGTAAGACGGCCATTTATCTGAAACTCATCAGCCGTTGCCTGGACGAAGGGAAAAGTGCCCTGCTTCTGGTCCCGGAGATCGGTCTGACTCCGCAGCTACTTAGCTTGGTGGCGGCCCATTTCGGAAATCAGGTAGCGGTTCAGCACAGCAGTCTTTCCGCCGGTGAGCGGAACGATCAATGGAAACGCATCGCCGCCGGAGAAGCGAAAGTGGTGGTAGGAACCCGCAGTGCGGTGTTTGCACCCAGTTCACAATTTGGTGTTATCATCATGGACGAGGAGCAGGAACACTCCTACAAGTCCGAAAATGCCCCCCGGTATTCCGCCAAAGAGGTGGCCATCTGGCGGGGTGTGCATGAAAATGCCCTGGTGGTGCTTGGTTCTGCCACGCCATCGGTGGAGAGTATGTTCCGTGCCAAAAACGGCGATTATCAACTGTATACCCTGAAAAACCGCTTTGGCGGCCGGGCACTGCCCAAAGTACGCATTGTGGATATGCGGGAAGAACTGAAAAACGGAAACGACTCCGTTTTCAGCTATGACCTGCGGGAAGCCATCGACAAGACCCATCAGGCTGGAAAACAGAGCATTCTGTTTCTGAACCGCCGGGGCAACAGCCGTGCACTGGTATGTGTAGAGTGCGGAGAGGCTCCTGAATGCCCCCGTTGCAGTGCAAGACTTACCTATCACAGTGCTAACGAACGGTTGATGTGCCATTATTGCGGCCATTCCGCTCCCGTTCCGGAGCGTTGCCCCAGCTGTTCCGGCCCCTTGAAACGAGTGGGCACCGGCACGCAAAAGGCACAGCAGGAATTGCAGGAGCTGTTTCCGGATATGGAAATTGCTCGCATGGATGCAGATACAGTCAATGCCGTCAATACCCACGAAAAAATGCTGGATCATTTCCGGGACGATGGCGTTCCGGTGCTGATCGGCACCCAAATGGTTGCCAAAGGATTGAATTTTCCGGATGTGACCCTGGTGGGCGTGCTGGATGCGGATCGGGAGCTGTATTCCGGTTCTTACCGGGCTGCGGAAAATACCTTTAATATGCTTACCCAGGTGGTGGGCCGGGCCGGACGGGGCGATGCTCCCGGCGAGGCCTTGATCCAGACGGTGGTGCCCAACCATAAGGTGATCGAACTGGCGGCCCAACAGGATTATGACGGCTTTTTTGAATTGGAGCAGGAGATGCGTCGAATTCAGGAATGCCCGCCCTTTGGGGATTTGGCGGCGATTACATTTTTAGGGCAGGAAGAAGCAAGAGTGCTCCGGGGTGCGGCAAAATTCCGGGACAGCTTGCTGTCTTGCTTGAGACAGCCGGCCTATTCCGGCGAAAACTGCCGGACATTGGGCCCTGCCCCCTGTGCGGTACCAAAGATCAATTATAATTTCCGTTACAGACTGACACTGCGGTGTCGGATGACAAAAAGCTTGCGCCAACTGATTGCCCATCTGCTCCGGCAATTTATGCTGGACAAGGAAAACCGGGGCGTCAGTGCCTTTGCGGACGTAAACGGATTGGATGAATAGGAAGGATAGTCATGGGTTTACGAAAGATTTTGGATGACAAAGATCCGGCGTTGCACAAAGTTTGCAAACCGGTTGAAAAGTTTGATGCAAAACTGCATAAGCTGTTGGATGATATGGCAGAAACCCTGGAAGAAGCCAACGGCGTGGGTCTGGCAGCTCCGCAGATCGGCATTCTGAGACGGGTGGTCATCGTGGACACGGGAGAAGAAATCCTGGAACTGGTGAACCCGGAACTGCTGGAGACCAACGGTGAGCAGGAAGGCCCGGAGGGTTGTCTCAGCGTGCCCGGGAAGTACGGCCTGGTAAAGCGACCCTACTATGCAAAAGTCCGGGCCCAGGACCGCAGCGGCAACTGGTTTGAAGCCGAGGGCGAGGAACTTATCGGCCGCTGTTTCTGCCATGAGCTGGATCATCTGGACGGCATCCTGTATACCCAGGTCATGGAGCGTTTCCTGACCGAGGAGGAACTGGAAGACTACGAATAATTCCTTTTGGAGGAAACAAAATGCGCGTTGTTTTTATGGGTACGCCGGATATTGCGGCTACCTGTTTGAAGCAAATCCTGGCTGACGGATTTGAGGTGGTTGGTGTGTATACCCAACCGGACCGTCCCAAAGGCCGGGGCATGAAAATGGTATATTCTCCGGTGAAGGAAGTGGCATTGGCTCACAATTTGCCGGTGTTTCAACCGGAAAGCTTCCGGGAGGATGAAACGGTGGAGCAGCTGAAAGCGTTGCAGCCGGATGTGGTGGCGGTGGTGGCCTATGGCCGGATCCTGCCCCAGCGGGTGCTGGACATTGCACCCAAGGGCTTTATCAATATCCATGCCAGCGTATTGCCGCAATACCGTGGTTCGGCCCCTTATCAATGGGCGGTGCTGGACGGCTTGGCGGAAACCGGCGTGACTGCCATGTATCTGTGCCGGGAAATGGATGCCGGCGACATGATCGATGTGGCCAAAACACCCATCGGCCCGGACGAAACTGCCGGAGAGCTTTTGGACCGCCTGGCAGTATTGGGTGCCGAGCTTTTGAGCAAGACCCTTGCCAAGGTGGAAAAGGGCGAGGCTGAGGGCATCCCACAGGATGGGTCGAAAGCTACCTATGCTCCCATGCTGGACAAGACCATGTGCCCCATCGACTGGACGAAGACGGCACAACAAATTCACAATCACGTTCGTGGTCTGCACCCCTGGCCGGTGGCCACGGCGGAACTGGCCGGAACGAAGTTTAAGATCCATGCCACAGCGGTGGTAGAAGGAAGCGGCACGCCCGGCACGATCCTGGGCCTGACCAAGACAGGCTTGCAGGTTGCCTGCGGAGAGGGTGCGATTGAAATTCGCTCCTTGCAGGCCGAGGGCAGCAAACGGATGGCCGCACCGGATTATTTCAGAGGACACCCATTGGAGGGATAAGTATGTCAGCAAGAAAAACAGCATTGGATGCGTTGATCGCCTGCCGGAAACGTGCGGCCTGGTCTAACGGTGTATTAAAAGATTATATTGCCCGGGATCGGCTGGACAGACGGGATGCGGCCCTGGCTACCCGGTTGTGCTACGGCGTACTGCAGCACAGAGGTATGCTGGATTTCTTGTTACAGCAGCTGCTGACAGGCAAGGTCAAGGATCTGCACCCGGTGGTGCGGGATGTCCTGCATATGGGCCTGTATCAGATCTATGAATTGGACAAGATCCCGGAATCTGCCGCCGTCAATGAGTCGGTGGATCTGGTGAAAAAATATTGCCGCACCCAGCGGTTTGCACCAGGCCTTGTGAATGCGGTGCTGCGCAATGCAGTTCGCACAAAAGGCACATTGCAACACCCCACTACATTGGAAGACCGTTACAGCCATCCCCAAAAGCTCATTGACCTGCTGGAAGATTATGTGGGCAAGGATCGGTTGGAACCTATGCTGGCGGCAAATAATGACACACCCCAGACGGTGGTACAGGTCAACACCCTGCGTATTTCCACAGAAGAATTGGTGGAAAAACTGAAACAGGAAGAAGTAATGGCACTGCATCATCCCTGGATGCCGGATTGCTTGATTCTGAGTAATACCGGAAGTTTGGAAAAACTGGAAGCATTCAAAGAGGGAGCGTTCTATGTCCAGGACGCGGCAAGTAAGCTGGCGGTGATGTGTGCAGGGATCCCGGTGGGGGGGAGTGTGTCGGTTTTGGACTGCTGTGCCGCCCCCGGTGGCAAGACCTTTGCCGCGGCCATCGCCATGGAAAACAAAGGACATATCCGCTCCTGTGATATTCATCGCCATAAAACCACTCTCATTCAGCACGGTGCGGACCGCCTGGGCCTGGACTGTGTACTGGTTCGGGAGCAGGATGCCACGGAGAATCACGCAAGCTGGTTTGAGAAGATGGACGTGGTGCTGGCGGATGCACCCTGTTCCGGTTACGGTATTATTCGCAAAAAGCCGGATATCCGCTACAAAGACCCGGATGAGATGGCACGATTGCCCCAGCTCCAACTGCGTATTCTGGATAAGCAGGCGGAATATGTGAAAAAGGGCGGCGTTCTGCTGTATTCCACCTGCACATTGGTACGCCGGGAGAATGAGGCAGTTGTGGAAGCGTTTTTGGCTCACCGGAAGGATTTTGAACTGGAAGCACTGGACCTGCCGGACGTGTTCCCCAAGAATACCACCGGTATGCTGACCCTGGTTCCCGGTGAGTATGATACGGATGGCTTCTTCATTGCAAAGCTGCGGAGGAAGGCATGACGGCGAATTTGAAATCCATGACCATTCCGGAGATCGGCACCATCCTGAAACAGATGGGCCAGCCGGCATTCCGGGCAAAACAGGTCTTTACATGGCTCCACAAGGGTGTCAGAAGTTATGACGAGATGACCAATCTGCCCCAAAATCTCCGGGCAGTACTTGCGGAGCAATATCCCATCCACGCCCCGGAGGCAGTACGCAGGCAGGAATCGCAAAAAGACGGCACTATCAAGTATTTGTGGCGGCTGTCGGACGGCAACTGCGTGGAAACGGTGCTGATGCGTTACCATTACGGCAACACCGTCTGCATTTCTTCGGAAGTGGGTTGCCGGATGGGCTGTGCCTTTTGTGCATCCACGCTGGGCGGCCTGGTGCGAAAGCTGGAACCCTATGAGATGCTGGACCAGGTGCTGTTTACCCAACTGGATTCCGGTCTGCCCATTTCTCACATTGTGCTGATGGGCATCGGAGAGCCGCTGGACAATTTTGAAAATGTTCTGCGTTTTCTGGAACTGGTAAACAGTCCGGATGGCATGAACATTTCCATGCGTCACATCAGCCTCAGCACCTGCGGCCTTGTGCCGAAGATCGACGAACTGGCAAAGCGGAAATTGCAAATCACCCTGTCCATTTCTTTGCATGCACCCAATGATGCGGTGCGGGATACCATTATGCCGGTGAACAAGGCATATCCCACGGAGCAGCTGTTGGCGGCCTGCCGCCGGTATTATCAGGAAACTTCCCGACGCATTTCCTTTGAATATGCCATGATTGATGGCGTGAATGATTCGGTGGAGCATGCCAAAGAACTGATCCGCAGACTCAAAGGCCTGCCGGCCCATTTCAATCTGATTCCCCTGAATCATGTGGAAGAAAGTCCGTTAAAACCCAGCTCCCGCAATGCGGTGGCCCGCTTCCAGAAAACACTGGAGGATGCCGGCATCACCGCAACGGTCCGCAGGACTTTGGGCGGCGATATCGATGCCTCCTGCGGCCAGTTGAGAAGAAAATATACAAAAGAAC
>JAZOBY010000107.1:0-33649 GCA_045596215.1 Faecousia sp. | reverse complement strand
ACTGGTTTGACATCGAAGAAAAGCCCGGTCGCCTGTCCCTGAACTCCAAGATGAGCGATGTGATCGTTACCTTCCGCGGCAAGATGCTCTTTGCAAAGCTGATGGGCAAGATGCTGGGCGGCAAGAAGAAGGGTGAGAAGGAAAAGCCCATGGGCTTTGAGATGACCCCTGAGCTGATGAGCATGATGGGTGGCTTTACGGTTCTGCGTCTTTTGACCATGGCAGGTGGCATGATGGATGCCAAATTCACAAAGGAAGACCTTTTGAACCTGAATAAAAAACTCAGCAAGATCAAGGCTAAGAAGTAAGAGGAAACCCGCAGGCTTCGGCCTGCGGGTTCCTAACTGTGCAATATTTGCAATGAAAAGGACACGATTTGCTATCTTTATTGCAAAAAGAATATGGTATACTGTCCGCAGTTTGAAATTTAAGGAGAAAAAAGAAATATGCCAATGCAAATGGGCTTTCGCTGGTATGGCGAAGGCAACGACAACATTAAACTGTCCGACATCAAGCAGATTCCCGGTGTGACCAGCATTGTCTGGGCACTCCATCACAAGCTGCCCGGCGAAGTCTGGGAAGTGGAAGAGATCGCTGAATTTCAGAAGCAATTAGAACCTTACGGTTTCAACATGGACGTGGTGGAATCCGTCAATGTCCATGACGACATCAAGATCGGCCTGCCCAGCCGGGACAAGCACATCGAGGCTTACAAGCAGACACTCCGCAACCTGAGCAAGTTTGGCGTCAAGGTTGTTTGCTATAACTTCATGCCTATCTTTGACTGGACTCGCACCAACCTGTTCCATGAAGTGGGCGACGGTTCTACTGCTTTGTTCTACGAAAAGAGCGAGATTCGGGATGACTACAAGGCCATGGCTCAGTATATCATGGACTTTACCGAGAAGTACAATATGTCCTTCCCCGGCTGGGAGCCGGAGCGTATGGAGAAGCTGGATGAGTTGTTCAAGGCTTATGAAGGTGTTGACCACGAAAAGCTGTGGGCCAACCTGAAGTATTTCCTGGAAGCTCTGATGCCAACCTGCGAGGAATGCGGCATCAAGATGGCCATCCATATGGACGATCCCCCTTGGGATATCTTCGGTCTGCCCCGTCTGATGGTCAATGAAGCAAACATCGACCGTTACCTGAAAATGGTGGATCACCCCTGCAACTGCCTGACTCTGTGCTCCGGCAGTCTGAATGCAAACCCCAACAACAACGTTGCCAATATCGTGCGTAAGCACTGCGACCGCATTGCTTTTGCACACGTGCGCAACATCAAGCACTTCGAAAACGGCGACTTCTCCGAGGCTGCCCATCGTGATTGCGAGGGTGAAACCGGAATTTTGGAGATTTTGAAGGCTTATCACGATTGTGGCTACGAAGGCTACATCCGTCCTGACCACGGTCGTCATCTGTGGGGTGAGGGCCCCGGCACCGTCCGTCCTGGTTATGGTTTGTACGATCGCGCTCTGGGTATCATGTATATGCTGGGCGTGTGGGATATGCTGGACCGGCTGTCCGGCAAATATTAATTTGGAGGTTATCAAAATGAAGAATCTTCCCCTGAACATTGATTTTACCGGTAAAGTTGTAGTTGTCACCGGTGCAGGCGGTCTGATCTGCGGTGCTATGGCTCGTGCATTTGCACAGAGCGGTGCTAAGGTTGCGGCTCTGGACCTGAACGAGGATGCCGTCAAGGCTCTGGCCAATGAGCTGAAAGCCGAAGGCTACATCTGCGAAGGCTACAAGGCAAACGTTCTGGAGCCTGAAGCACTGGAAGCTGTTCACCAGGCAGTTCTGAATGACCTGGGTCCCTGTGATATTCTGGTCAACGGTGCCGGCGGCAACAACCCCCGTGCTACTACCGACAACGAGTATCAGCACGAGGCAAAAGAGGGCGGCAAGTCCTTCTTTGACCTGGATGCAGGCGGCGTAGACTTCGTGTTTAAGCTGAACTTCCAGGGCACTCTGCTGCCCACTCAGGCATTTGCCAAGGATATGGTCGCCAAGAAGGCCGGTTGCATTCTGAACATTTCTTCCATGAATGCTTACACCCCCTTGACCAAGATCCCCGCTTACTCCGCTGCCAAGGCTGGTATCTCTAACTTCACACAGTGGCTGGCTACTCACTTTGCCGGCACCGGCATTCGCTGCAATGCCATCGCTCCCGGCTTCCTGGTGTCCGCTCAGAACAAGGCTCTGCTGTTCAATGACGACGGCACTCCCACCGCACGTTCTGCCAAGATCCTGAACGGTACTCCTACGGGCCGTTTCGTGGACGCAGACGAACTGTTGGGTGCAACGCTCTTCCTGTGTGATGACAAGGCCGCTTCCGCCATCACCGGCGTGGTGCTGCCCGTAGACGCAGGCTTCGCTGCTTACTCCGGCGTGTAAGAATTTCTTGTAGTGGCGATTCACGAATCGCCCATGGGCGGATGTGGGCATCCGCCCCTACATCACTAAATAGCGACACCCTCCGACCGAAAGGCCGGAGGGTGTTTATGTCATTGCGAGGAGCGAAGCGTCGTGGCAATCTCCTGAACATTTTGGAAACCTACGGGGATTTCCACGCCAGTGTGCATACTGGCGTGGCAATGACAGATTCTTTATTTCTTTTTTCGTAATACCAAGCAGGCAACCAGCACAATCGCCGCAGGCACCAACGCAGCAAGGAAGATGTTTTCATTGGGAACGAAGGAAGTTGTACCATCACTATTTACAAGTGTTTCGGCGTTTGCAAGCACCGCTTTGCCGATGAACGGGCCGATTACGCCGGGAACAAGCACTTGAGAGAAGATACGCACGCCTTGAAGCATTCCTGCCTTGCCCTCAGGGGTCAGATCCCGGATTCTGGCACCAAATACCGCCATGCCACAAAGATAACCGCACATCATCAGCAGAGAACCGATGAAAACCATCATAACATCTTTGAAAGCAAACAGCAGTATAAAGCCGAGAATTAAACCGATCAGAGCAATGACCGAAGAGAACCCAAATCCCTTTTTGTCATACACACGACCCCAAAATGCGGTGGCCACAGAAGCCAGGATAATAGCCGGTGCCATAATGAGGACGTAATCTTTCATCCCCAGGGATACTTCATAGTAAATGATCAGGTAGGGCATGAAAATCTGGATGGAGATATTGAACAAAATGAAGATCAACAGGCAGATATAGAGCTTTGCATTTTCCTTGACGGTGGAGGGGCGAAAGCCGTAGATCACATTCTGCCAGTAGCCGGTTTGAGAGGGCATGGCAGGAGCGTCCTCAATGAGGAAAAAGCCTGAAATGCCAACCAAAATCGTCACACCACCGATGATGCAGAAGATGGTGCTCCAGCTTTCTGCACTGTCCAGATTAAAGGCCATAAAGCCACCGAAAACCACCAAAATTGCCACCAATGGCATCATGGCGTTAATGCCCTCTGCCGCACCCCGGTTGCTGTCGTCGGTACTGTCTGTCAGCCAGGCATTGAAGGCCGCATCGTTGGCGGAAGAACCGAAGAAGGTCATCACGCAGTCCAAGGCAATGGTCAGCGTAACGCACAGCGACATAGCCGCACCGTTAAAGGATACCATGGGGAAGAACAAATTATGTACCAGATCCGAGCGGATCAAGGCAAAGCCCAGCACAGAAATGCCCCACAGGATGTATCCGGCACAGATGAACACTTTGCGTTTGCCAAGCCGGTCAGACAGTGCACCGATGAGCACAGTGGTCAAGGTTGCGGTCACCGCACTGGCGGCAACCATCAGAGAGATGTCTGCGGCAGATGCGTGGAACATTTTGTAGATAAATACGTTCAGATACATATTTTCTACCACCCAAGCCACCTGTCCGAATAGGCTGAACAGGGTCAGTGCCAGCCAAAAACGGGGTGAAAGTTTGCGTTTCATGAGGATTCCTCCTTCTTTTGGAAGGAGCATCTGCATTTTGCAGATGCTCAGGTTTTTGTTTTACAGCAACCGGATACCGGCGTTTTCACAGGCCTGGACCGTTTCTGCGTCCCAAATGCTGGCTTGCACCTCGCCGATATGGGCACAGCCCATCATGAGCATACACAAACGGGACTGGCCGATACCGCCGCCGATGGTTAACGGTAATTCGCCATTCAGCAGCATCTTGTGGAAGGGCAGCTGTGCCCGATGCTGGCAATTTGCTTCCTTCAACTGATAAGCCAAGGATTCTGCATCCACCCGGATACCCATGGAGGAGATCTCCAAAGCCCGGCCCAGAACTTCGTCCCAGAAGAAAATGTCGCAGTTCAGATTCCAGTCGTCATAGTCCGGAGCACGGCCGTCATGGGGCTTGCCGGAGGCCAGTTTGCCACCGATTTGCAAAATGCAGGCGGTGTGATGGTCTTTCACATAGGCTTTTTCCCGCTGAGAACCGGTAAGATCCGGGTACATATCCTCCAGCTCCTGGGTGGTGACGAAAGAAACATCCCGATCCAGTTCCACACGCAGTTGGGGGAAACGGACGTGGAGCCGGTCGTTGGTGTCGCAGATGGCCCGGACGATGGCCCGGACAATGAGTTTCAGATAGTCCAGATTCCGGTTTTCCTTGGTGATGACCTTTTCCCAGTCCCACTGGTCTACGTAGATGGAGTGGATGTTGTCCAGGCTTTCGTCTCGGCGGATGGCGTTCATGTCGGTGTACAGACCGGCACCAACGCCGAAACCGTACCGCTTTAATGCCAGTCGCTTCCATTTAGCCAGAGAATGCACCACCTGGGCATCCTCGCCCACAGCGGGCACGTCAAAGGAAACCGCACGTTCGTAGCCGTTCAGGTTATCGTTCAAACCGGATTCTTCTGTAACAAAGAGGGGAGCGGACACACGCTTCAAATGCAGTGCATTGGCAAATTCCTCTTGAAAAGTCCTTTTGATATAGGCAATTGCCCGCTGGGTGTCGTAAGCATCCAGCACCGGGCAATAACCCTCAGGAATATAAATTTGGTTCATGATCTATCAACCTTTCTTTGCCTCAATGCAGTCCAATAATTCCACGGGTTTTTCAATAATCACATCCGCACCGCTTTCCAGCAGTTCATCCTTGCCGCGGAATCCCCACAGAACGCCGACGGTGTACAGACCGGCATTTTTGCCTGTTTTCATATCCGTGCCGGTGTCACCAATATAAAGGCACTCTTCTGCTTTGGCGTTGCATTCTTCCATAATACCATAAACAGCCGTCGGATCGGGCTTGATGGGCACATCTTCTCGCTGACCGTAGACACAGTCAAAATAGTCTTCGCCAAACAGGGATGTGATTACACCACAGGTGGCAAAATGGGGCTTGTTGGACAGGATCACCATTTTGATACCCTGGGCTTTGATGGTATCCAATGTCCCCCGGATTCCGTCAAACGGGGCGGTGAGATAGGAAGTGTTTGCGTTGTAAGCGGCGTTATAGTCAGCGAAGACCTTCTGGAAGATCTCATCTGTCAGACAACCCCGAAAACGCAGTGCCCGCTTGATCAGATTCACAGCACCGTTGCCGGCGAAATATTTGTATTCTTCATCATCAATGGGTTCAATGCCATTCTTTTGGAGAGCGTAATTGCCGTAGTAGGCAATGGTATGTACGGTATCCAAAACGGTACCGTCCAGGTCAAAAATACACAGTTTTATCATAAATGCACCCGCTTTTTCTTTTCCGATTGCTTTATTATACGGTTTGCGGTATAATAAGTCAAGAGTTTACAGTAGGAGCATTGCTATGAAAAGAATTATTATGGTACGCCATGGGCAGAGCGAAAGCAACGTGAAAAAGATATTCACCGGCCAGCTGGATGCACAGCTGACAGAAGACGGCAGGGAACAGGCCCGGCGGATGGCCCGATATTTGGATCAATATCAGATCGACAAGATCTACGCCAGTTCTCTGCAAAGAGCTGTGGAGACGGCACAGGCCATTGCATTGAGACAGAACTGTCCCATGGAAAAACGGGATGAACTGATGGAGATCAACTCCGGCCTTTGGCAAGGTTTGACTTTTGAAGAAATCGCAGAAAAATATCCCCAAACCTATGGGGTTTGGAGAACGGATATCGGAAAAGCCACCCCTGAGGGCGGTGAGACCTGCGAAGAATTGTATAACCGGGTGACGGGGTTTTTCAAAAAGGTTTTGGAAATACCGGAAGAAACGATTTGTCTGGTATGCCATGCGATACCCATCCGGATGATGGAAAGTTATATCCACTGCGGCTCGGTGGCTGGAGCACAGAAGATACCCTGGGTGCCCAATGCTTCTGTCACAGTCTATGAGTACGACGGTGCATTCCGGGAGGCAGAACGAGGGACCTGCGATTTCCTTGGAGAACTGTGTTCCAATCTGCCGAAGAATATATAATGAAATGGCCTGTGGCGTTGACCACAGGCCATTATTTGTTTACTTAGAACCCAGCTTGTTCAATAGCGTAACCACGCCGATAATCACCAGCGTGACGGTGAAGATACCCAGCATGCCAATACCCACGATGGAGAGGGCGTTGAGCAATGCGGTGGTGTCGATGCCAAGGAAGAACTGAGCCACAGCGGTTCCGATTTTAATTGCAATATCGTTCATAGTAACCTCCTATTACAGTCCCAGCTGGCTCTTGACCAGTGCCAGAATCAGGCCACCGGCAATGACGGATGCAATCTGACCGGAAACGTTAACACCGATGGAATGCATCAGCAGGAAGTTGGAATTGTCTTCTTCCAGGCCCATCTTATGGACCACGCGGGCGGACATGGGGAATGCGGAAATCCCGGCTGCACCGATCATGGGATTGATCTTCTTCCCCTCGGGCAGGAAGATGTTCATAATCTTGGCGATCATGATGCCACCGAAGGTGTCCACCACGAAAGCGACCAGACCCAGACCCATAATCAGAATTGTTTGCCACTGCAGGAACTCATCCGCACGCATACGGGCGGCGATGGTGATACCCAGGAACAGGGTGATCAGGTTTGCCAGCACGTTCTGGGCAGTGTCAGACAGGGAGTTGAGCACACCACATTCACGGATCAGGTTACCGAACATCAGGAAGCCGATTAGAGCAACTGCGTCAGGAGCGACCAGAGCAACGATCATGGTGACCACGATGGGGAAGAGAATCTTGGTGCGTTTGGAAACGTTTTTGCCCTCATAAGCCATCTTGATCCGACGTTCCTTCTTGGTGGTGCACAGCTTGATGATGGGGGGCTGCACCAACGGAACCAAAGCCATGTAGGAATAGGCTGCTACCATAATGGGAGCCATATAATTGGACATGAGCTGACCGGCAACGTAAATTGCGGTGGGGCCGTCTGCCGCACCGATGATCGCGATGGATGCGGCATCCTTCAGCTCAAAGCCGAACAGGGTAGCCATAAACAATGTAAAGAAGATGCCAAACTGTGCTGCTGCACCAAACATCATCAGTATGGGGTTGCTGAGCAGGGGGCCAAAGTCAATCATGGCACCGATACCCACAAACAACAGCAGGGGGAACAGCTCGTGATAATCGATACCGATTGCAAACAGGGCGTTGATAACCGCCTGTACGCCGGTGCCTGCTTCGGGAACGGGCAGGTTCATCAAAATAGCACCAAAGCCCATGGGCAGAAGCAGCGTGGGCTCCATTTCCTTGGAAATGGCCAAATAAATCAGCACGCCGCCAATGATCCACATCACAACTGCTTGCCAGGTGATGTTGGCAAAATTTTGAATCAATACTTCCATAGTAACCTCCGTAAGTAGGATTTCGCTACAACGAATCCATTATAGCATAAATTTGAAAAAAGTACAGCATAATTTTAGCAAAAAACCGTGAAAAAGTAACACAAGGGATTATAGAACAAAAATTCGGAAACGTGAAAAATAGTTGGTGCATTTTTTAGAAAAGTATGTTATACTGGTGAAAAACAGGAAAGGAGCGGCTTATGTACCAACCACTTGCAGATCTTTTGCGTCCGCAGACCTTGGATGAGGTCTTTGGGCAGGACCATATTTTGGGAGAGAACGGTATTTTGCGTCGCCTGGTGGATGGGGGCAATGTGCCCAACATGATCTTCTACGGACCCAGCGGTACGGGTAAGACCACGGTGGCAAAGATTATCGCCCGGCAGACCAACCGCACATTGTACCAACTCAATGCGACCACCGCTTCTACGGCAGATATCAAAGAGATCGCCGCTCAGCTGGATACATTTCTCGCTCCCAACGGCATTTTGCTGTATCTGGACGAGATCCAGTCTTTCAACAAGAAGCAACAGCAGATATTGCTGGACTACATCGAAAGCGGAAAGATCACCCTGATCGCTTCCACAACAGAGAATCCCTATTTTTATGTATTTAATGCGATTTTGAGTCGTTCCACAATTTTTGAGTTTAAGCAGATCGACTCCAAGGCCGCCCTGAAAGCGGTCAAACGGGCAGTGGCGTTTCTGGAAGAGCGTACCGCACTGACGGCACAGCCGGAAGAGGGGGCACTGGAATACATCGCCGGCTCCTGCGGCGGTGATCTGCGTAAGGCTATGAACGCGGTGGAGGTGCTTTTCTCTGCCGGCAGACCGGAGAACGGTGTTCTGACGTTGACACTGGAAGATGCCAAAGCAGTTTCGCAAAAGAGTGCCTTGCGGGCAGATCGGGACGGAGATAACTTCTACGATCTGTTGTCCGCATTGCAAAAGTCCATTCGCGGTTCTGACCCCGACGCGGCCTGTCATTATCTGGCCCGCCTTTTGGAAGCAGGGCAGATGCAGGCGGCTTGCCGTCGGCTGATGGTGATCGCCTGTGAGGATGTGGGACTTGCATATCCGCAGATCATCCCAATTGTCAAGTCCTGTGTGGATGCGGCACTGATGCTGGGTATGCCCGAGGCCCGAATCCCCTTGGCGGATGCGGCGGTATTGATGGCAACCTCACCCAAATCCAATTCTGCCTATGAGGCTTTCGCGTCGGCGTTGGCAGATGTTCAAAATGGTTTGGGCAGGGGATTTCCCCGGCATTTGCAGAACGTCCATGCGGATACCTACACCATGGAGCGGGAACAGGGATACCAGTATCCCCATGCGTTCCCCAACCACTGGGTCAAGCAGCAGTATTTGCCCGATGACCTGGCTGGAAAGACTTACTATGAGTACGGCCCGAACAAGATAGAACAGACTGCCAAGCAGTACTGGGACGGTATAAAGGGGAAGTGATTATGGATATTCAACTCAATGACATTCTCACCATGAAAAAAGCTCATCCCTGTGGAGAAAAGCGGTGGCAGGTACTGCGTACCGGTGCGGATCTGCGACTGCGGTGCCTGGGTTGCGGTCATGAGATCATGACACCCCGGTTCAAAGCGGAAAAGAATATTCGATCCATCAGCAAGAGCGAACAGGCTTCCCATTGAGGGGAAGCTGGCACCACCGCAAGGTGGTGACTGATGAGGTGCAGCCTGTACAGCAGGCGTGCTGAATTTGGATGTCGCTTCGCGACACCACCACATCTGCCTCGCTATGCTCGGCACCTTCTCCTCAAGGAGAAGGCTTACAGACAGAACTTATCGACATAATCAAGCGGCAGCCGATAAAAACGGCTGCCGCTTTCTTTGTAACCGGGGAGGTTTGTCCCAAAATACCGGGTGGACAGGGGGGATTTGTCGTCTGCCTCCTACGCTGATGCGACCAACTTTTTGAAACACGCCGTTTATACTGGAACCATCTTCACAAGGGGGGCGGGCATATGACGGTGTACCTGGATCTGGTGATACTTCTGAATTTTTTGGTGGACGGCTTGCTTCTTGTTGGTGCCAATCGGCTCACCGGATATCCCTCCGGTTGGCGACGATGTACCCTGAGTGCGTTGCTGGGCGGCATCTATGCAGGTATTTGCATGTTGCCGGGATGGCGTTTTCTGGGGGATATCCTGTGGCGTATCGTCAGTTTGGCAGCCATGGCCTTCATTGCCTATGGATGGAACATGAGTGCATTACGCCGGGGAACGGTTTTTGTACTGCTCAGTATGGCATTGGGGGGTATGGCCATAGGTCTTGGGACCAGTGATTTGACATCATTAATCTTATCAGCGGCAGGCATCGCCTTTTTATGCGTTTCAGGGATCCGCTCGCCCTTGGGAATCGATAGGTACCAGCGGGTAGAATTACAATGGCAGGGAAAGAAAATCACCATGACCGCATTGGTGGATACCGGAAACACTTTGCGTGACCCCATCACCGGTGAAGGCGTTTTGGTGGTGGGAATGGATGTGGGAATGCAACTGGGTATTTCCCGGGAAATGATCTGCGATCCCATCACAGCCATGGCGAAAGGAAGTATTCCCGGAGCAAGACTGATCCCATACCGGGCGGTGGGCAAGCCCGGGGGAATGTTACTGATGATACGGTTGGAGCAAGTCCGCTTGGGAGGGCGTACAATAAGTCCCATGGTCGCCTTCGCACCGGAGCAAATCGGCAGGAATGAAGGATATCAGGCGTTGGCAGGAGGTACAGTATGATGGAAAAATTGTGGGCATTTTTGATCAAGATCGGCTTGGTGCCGGTGGGGGAGATCTACTACATCGGCGGAAGCGACATTCTTCCCCCTCCGCTGAAAGGACAGGAAGAACAGGATGCCTTGGAGGAATTGGAAAAGGGAAGTGAGACGGCAAAACAGCAGCTGATCGAGCACAATCTGCGCCTTGTGGTTTACATCGCCCGGAGATTTGAAAATACGGGAATCAATCTGGAAGATCTGATCTCCATTGGAACCATCGGCCTGATCAAAGCCATCAATACATACCGCCGGGAGAAAAATATCAAGCTGGCCACCTACGCATCCCGGTGTATCGAGAATGAAATTCTTATGCACATTCGAAAAACATCCTGCCAAAAGGCGGAAGTTTCTCTGGATGAGCCCATTAACATGGATTACGACGGCAACGAACTGCTGCTTTCGGATATTTTGGGTACGGACGAAGATCAAATCTACCGCCCCATGGAAGATGATGTAGATCTGTGCGTATTGCGGCAATCTCTGTCGGAATTGCCGGAACGGGAACGAGAGATCGTGCTGCTGCGGTTTGGTCTGTATGGCCGCAAGGAAATGACCCAAAAGGAAATTGCCCAACTGATGGGTATTTCCCAATCCTACATTTCCCGGCTGGAAAAGCGGATCATGCTGCGGCTTCGGAAAGAATTTCTTCGTCAGACCAGCTGTGCCTGAAAAAGTACTTGCATATTTGGATTATCTTTGATATAATCGATACAAATTTGTATCGATAAGGTTTTGTATCGATTTATCGGAGGTAAACCTATGACACGCAAGGGGATTTCCAAATCCGTCTTGAAGCGGCTTCCCGGATATTTGGCCTATTTGAAGACCATTCCCGATACCGCTTCTCCTTACATATCCGCTACCGCTCTTGCTGCGGCTCTCGGTATGGGCGAAGTGCAGGTCAGAAAGGATCTGGCCATGGTGTCCGATGGCGGCCGCCCCAAGATCGGCTATCTGCGGGAGTCCCTCATTGACGATATTGAGCAGTTTTTGGGCTATGACAACACCACCGACGCAGTGCTTATCGGTGCGGGCAAACTGGGCCAGGCACTGTGCGGTTACAGCGGCTTCAAAGCCTACGGACTGAATATTTTGGCAGCCTTTGACGTTGCACCTACGGCAACGGAGACCCAAGAGGGTACGCCTATCTATCCCATGGAAAAACTGCAAAGCTTTTGCAAGGCCAATAAGGTGCTGATGGGCATTATTACCGTTCCTGCCCAGCATGCTCAGGAAGTTTGCGACCAGCTGATCGCCTGCGGTATCAAAGCGGTGTGGTCTTTCGCAACTTCTCATCTGGACGTTCCCCGGGGTATTTTGGTGCAGTACGAAAACATGGCCACTTCTTTGGCGGTGCTGAGTATGCACTTGCAGGCGCAAATGAAAGAGAAGAAATGATTTTATTGTGCCATCTTCTGAAATGCAGAGGATGGCACATTTTCTGCTTGGAGGTGACGGTCAATGAAAAAAGGAAATACCCGCAATTCCTTTTGGGCAGTCCTGTTTCTTTGCTACTGTGGATTCATGATTTACTTGCTGTTTGACCGCAATCCTGCCATATCGGACAATGCTTCCTATTGGGAACAGATCCGCAGCAACTGCAATTTTATCCCCTGGCATACAGTGGGCAATTATTGGGACGTTCTGACCCGTCCGGAGTATTACACAGATAAATGGGAAGCGGCATCTGTTTACCGCTATCAGGCCACAATTGCGGCCATAAATATCTTGGGTAATATTGCCATGTTTGTACCGTTTGGAGCATTTTTGCCGGCGATGTGGCCGAAACTCCAAAGAGCATGGAAAGCCATACCGGCAGGTTTGTTAACCATTTTACTGGTGGAGACATGCCAGCTTTTTACACTGCGGGGCAGCTGGGATGTGGATGATATTCTGCTGAACATGATCGGCATTTCTGCGGGATACGCCTTGTGGCGGCTGGTTCAGTTTTGCCGTCGCAAACGGAAATAGAGGAAAGGAGGAGCAATATGCTTCCTCAGGACTTTTTAGATCGGATGAAAGGCCAGCTGGGAGAGGAGTATCCGGATTTTTTGCAAAGTTTGGAACGCCCCCGGGCGGTTGCTTTGCGGTTTAATCCGCTGAAAGGAAAGATTCCGGCATTGCCGTTTGTGGAGGGCGCTGTTCCCTGGGAGCCTATGGGATATTATTATGACCCCGAGGCCCGTCCCGGCCTGCACCCGTATCACGATGCCGGCGTTTACTATTTGCAGGAGGCCAGTGCCATGTCTGCGGTGGCTCTTCTGGATCCCCAGCCCGGTGAGCGGATTTGCGACCTTTGTGCCGCTCCCGGAGGAAAAAGCACGCAAATCGCCGGCCGGATGATGGGCCAGGGCTTTTTGCTGTGCAATGAGATCAATCCCAAACGTGCAAAGATCCTCAGCGGAAATGTGGAAAGAATGGGTATATTCAATGCCTTGGTGACCAATGAGCATCCGGGCCGTCTGGCAGAGTGCCTGCCGGGATACTTTGACCGAGTGCTCATTGACGCACCTTGCTCCGGTGAGGGAATGTTCCGCAAGGAAGAAGCGGCTGTAACGGATTGGAGTTTGGAAACGGTGCAGATGTGTGCCCGGCGGCAGGCGGAAATTTTGGATTCCGGTGCACGCCTGGTGCGTCCCGGTGGACGGTTGGTGTACTCTACCTGTACCTTCGCCCCGGAAGAAAACGAGCTGACCGTGGCGGAATTTTTGAAGCGGCATCCGGATTTTGAGCCGGAAATTTTGGATATTCCCTGGTTCACTCCCGCAGGAGAGGGGCAATTTCGGATGTGGCCCCATAGACTGTTAGGGGAAGGACATTTTGGAGCTGTATTGCGGCGTAAAGGTGACGAACCGGCAGAAGGGGAAGGCACGCCCGGGGAGAAACTGCCGAAACTGTGGACCGAGTTTGCACAGCAGATGGGAATCAAACTGCCGGAAGGCAAGGCAATTACGTTTGGAAGCCGTGTGTTTTGGGCACCGGTGCAGATGCCGGAATTAAAGGGACTGAAAGTGTTGCGTCCGGGTCTGGAACTGGGCGAAATGAAAAAGGACCGTTTTGAACCGGCCCATGCCCTGGCACTGTGGTTAAACTCCTGTACCTGCATGGAAAACCTGAATGGAAACGGCGCGGAGATCGGGCAGTATTTGAGCGGAAATGTGATTCCCTCTGGGCAAAAGGGTTGGTGTCTTGTGACGGTGGACGGTTATACGCTGGGCTGGGGAAAAGGGGACGGAATGCAACTGAAAAACCATTTTCCCAAGGGTTTACGTCATTTCAGATAAATTGGACTTTACATAACTCTTTTTGTATGGTACAATGGACAGTACCCAATTAACTTAATTTTTCGCAAGGAGTGGATTATCCTTGGCTCGATATGAAATTATAGGCGGCACCCCTCTATGTGGTTCCGTTACAATCAGCGGTGCAAAAAATGCGGCTGTGGCTATTTTGCCGGCGGCTTTGCTGGTGGATGGCGTTTGCAGAGTGGAAAACGTTCCGGACATTGCCGATGTTCGGATTCTGTTGTCAATTTTGGAAGGCATGGGTGTTTCTGTTACCCATCCTGAAACAGGTGTGGTGGTGCTGGACAGTACCAACGTGACCTGTGTAGAACCGGAAACAGAACTGGTGAAAAAACTTCGTGCCAGTTATTACCTGATGGGTGCGTTGCTGGGCCGTTTTCACAAAGCACATGTGGCTTTGCCCGGCGGTTGTAATTTTGCAGTTCGTCCCATCGACCAGCATATCAAGGGATTCCGTGGCTTGGGTGCAAGCGTTGAGGAAACCGAGGAATATGTTGAACTGACACCCGGTGCCAATGGCTTGAAGGGCAACCGTATCAGTCTGGATATGGCTTCCGTGGGTGCCACGGTGAACATTATGATCGCCGCGACACTGCTTCCCGGTCAGACCATTATTGAAAATGCGGCCAAGGAGCCCCATATCGTGGACCTGGCCAACTTCCTCAATACCATGGGTGCCCGGATTTCCGGTGCCGGTACGGATACCGTCAAGATCAACGGAGTGGAAAGCCTGAAAGGCGGTACATATGCTATCATCCCGGATCAGATCGAGGCCGGTACCTACATGGCGGCTACGGTTGCCACCGGCGGCGACGTTCTGGTGAAAAACGTGATCCCCAAGCATATGGAGTGCATCACTTCCAAGCTGGAAGAAATGGGTGCGGAGGTCATCAATTATGATGATGCCATCCGTGTCCGTATGAAAGGCCGGCTGTGCCATACAACGGTCAAGACCCATCCCTATCCCGGATTCCCCACAGATATGCAGGCACAGATCTGTGTGTGTATGTCCATAGCTTCCGGTGTCAGCCGTTTGACGGAGAGCGTTTACGAGACCCGTTTCTTCGGTTACTGCACCGAATTGGAAAGCATGGGTGCGGATATCCAGATCAGCGGCAAGACGGCTATCGTCACCGGTGTGGAGGAGCTCTACGGCGTGACAGTCAGTGCAAAAGATTTGCGTGCCGGTGCGGCCCTGATCATTGCCGGCCTGGCGGCCAAGGGTACTACCTGGGTGAAGAACGTTCATTACGTAGAACGGGGTTATGAGCGACTCATTGAGAAGCTGACCGACTTGGGTGCAAAGATCCGCAGAGTTGAAGATTGATAAAAGAGCCTGTTGCGTAATGCAACAGGCTCTTGCTTTATCCTTCTTCTACGACAATCTCCTTCAATTCCAAGCCGGGGTTCTTTTTGCGGGTAAAATCGATGGCCCAGAAGCTGCTGAACACCAGCAAACTCCGACCACGATAATCTTCCAGAAGTTCCGCGTCGCTGCCCAAATTCAGATCGGACAGGTCTCCGGGATAACTTTCGATGAGACGGATTTCTTCATAGGGCAGAGTCTCCATCCGCAGATCCACGCCGTATTCGTTCTTCATGCGGTACTGGAATACTTCCAGCTGCAGAACGCCAACTACGCCCACAATCACTTCTTCCATACCGGAGTATGGGACTTTGAAGATCTGAATGGCACCCTCCTGAGCGATCTGTTCTGTGCCCTTGACGAACTGCTTACGCTTCATGGAATCCTTTGCACTGACCCGGCAGAAATGCTCGGGAGCAAAGGTGGGCATACCAGCATAGGAGAATTTCTTGCCAGGGACGGTGATGGTATCACCGATGGCGAAAATGCCGGGGTCGAACACACCGATGACGTCACCTGCATAGGCCTCGTCCACGATTTCCCGTTCTGCCGCCATCAGTTGCTGAGGCTGGGAAAGACGCATTTTCTTATTGCCCTGTACGTGATAGTATTCGCTTTCCCGCTGGAACTTGCCGGAGCAGATACGCATAAAGGCCAGACGGTCCCGGTGGGCTTTGTTCATGTTGGCCTGAATCTTAAAGACAAAGGCGGAAAAGTCGGGGCTGAATGTGTCCACCGTGCCGCAATCAGCAACCCGGGGCAAGGGCGGGGGAGTGAGCTTCAGGAAGGATTCCAGGAAAGGCTCAATGCCAAAATTGGTCAGAGCAGAGCCGAAGAACACAGGACTGAGCCGTCCGCAGCGGACTTCTTCCATGTCCATTTCCCGGCCGGCGGAGAGCAGTTCCACATCATCGATGAGCTGCTGATGCTTTGCCTCGGAGTCCAGCAGCTGAGCGACCTGAGGATCATACAGATCCACAGCTTGGCGGTTTGCCCGGTTTTTGCCGGAAATACCGGAGAAAAACAGCAGTTCGGCTTTTTCCCGGTCATAAACGCCCTGGAAGTCCTTGCCACTGCCGATGGGCCAGTTCATGGCATAGGTCTCAATGCCCAGCTCCCGTTCCACTTCTTCCAAAAGGTCGAAAGGATCTTTGGTCTCCCGGTCCATCTTGTTGATAAAGGTGAAAATGGGAATATGACGCATGGCGCAGACCTTAAACAGCTTCCGGGTCTGGGGCTCCACGCCCTTTGCACCGTCAATGACCATTACCGCAGAGTCCGCGGCCATCAAAGTACGGTAGGTATCCTCGGAGAAGTCCTGGTGGCCGGGGGTGTCCAGAATGTTGATGCAGAAGCCGCCATACTGGAACTGCATAACGGAACTGGTGACGGAGATACCACGCTGCTTTTCAATCTCCATCCAGTCGGATGTGGCGGCACGGGAATTCTTTTTGCCCTTGACCACACCGGCCTGGGCAATGGCACCGCCGTAAAGCAGGAATTTTTCAGTTAAAGTAGTTTTACCGGCGTCGGGGTGGGAGATAATGGCAAAGGTTCGCCGCCGGCTGATTTCACTTATAAGATCAGACATATTTTTCCTCCATATTTACGTTCATTGTGCATAGGGAAAAGTGCCTAAATCGGACTGGGGTACATACGCTTTCCTCCAAAAGACAAATTTTCACATTTGACATATTCTAACATACATTGCAATCTTTTACAAGTCAAACATCTGGAAATATTTTGTCGGAATCCCTTGCTATTTTGGGCCGCAGGGAGTATAATTCCCAAAGAGGTGATTCTGTTGGTCGCAATTTTGGAACAGGTTCTCATTTTGATTACATTTTGTCTGACCGGTTTTGTGCTTTGCATGACCAAATTACTGAACCCGGAACACAGCAAACCGTTGTCTGTTTTGCTGGTATATGTTTTCTTTCCCTGTATGTCCTTTAACACGTTCTCATCCCGTTTTACACTGGGATATCTCGCAGAAAAAGGCAGCCTGATTTTGGTATCCCTGGGAATTCTGCTTGTGATGGTCGTTATGGCTACCATCATTTCCAAATTCCTTCGTGGCGACCCCTACGAAAAGAATGTCCACCACTATTCCATGGCAACCTCCAATATGGGTTATATGGGATACCCGCTGGTAGAAGCTGTTTTCGGTGCCGAGCGATTGCTGGACTGCATGATGTTCGGCCTTCCTCTGAGTATTTACATCGGCACAGTGGGTTATAACATGCTTACAGCCGGAAAGGGCCAGAAGTCCATTTGGCAGAAGATTTTTACCCCCAGCCTGATTGGTATTTTGCTGGGCTGTGCCGTGGGTATATCCGGCATCCAACTGCCTCAGACGGTGTTTGACATTGCCAAGATGAGCAGTAACTGCGTGGCACCTGTCAGCATGCTGCTTACCGGCATGGCGATTTCCCAGTTTTCCATTAAAGAACTGCTTTCCAACTGGAAGGTCTACATTATTTGCACAGTACGGCTCATTGTGGCACCTGTACTGGCTTTCGCACTGATCAAGCTTTGCGGTCTGAACTTTGCGTTGATTCCCGCGGTGGCTTTGTATGCCATGCCCTGTGGCATGAATACCATTGTGTATCCCAAGTTGGTGGAGAAGGATTGCCGCCTGGGTGCAGCCACAGTTCTGATCAGTACAGCCCTGTCCGTAATTACAATTCCGCTTTGTTTGCACTTTTTGTTGTCATAAAAAGGAGACAAAATTATGGCTTACAAGAAAATTTTAACGGTGCAGGATATTTCCTGTATGGGACAGTGTTCCATAACTGTGGCACTTCCGATTTTGTCCGCCTGCGGTCATGAAACGGTGATTTTGCCGTCTTCGGTATTGTCCACCCATACTGCCGGTTTTGGGGCGTTTCATGTCCATGATCTGACCCAGGAATTTCCGGCCATCATTCGCCATTGGCAGGAATTGGGTGTGAAATTTGATGTGGTATACACCGGCTATTTGGGGAATATTACCCATATGGAACTGGTAAAGGAGATTTTTGACACCCTGATGGCACCGGACGGTGTCAGGGTGGTGGATCCTGCCATGGGCGATCACGGAAAGCTGTATCCTCTGTTTGATATGCAGTATGCAAAGGCGATGGCAGAGCTCTGTGCCTGTGCAGACGTGATATTGCCGAATATTACAGAAGCGTGCATGATGGTAGATATGCCTTATGTGGAAACAGCAACGCCGGAGTATGTGTCGGATTTGCTGGACAAACTGGAAAAACTGTGCCCCTGCGTGGTTCTAACGGGGATCGGTTTTGAGCAGGGGCAGACCGGTGTTATGCTGTCACAAAATGGCCAGCGGTGGCATTATGTCCATGAAAAACTGCCTCAGATTTTCCACGGTACGGGAGATGTGTTCGCATCCTCTTTTGTGGGAGCGTGGCAGCAGACCGGCTCCATGAAACAGGCAGTTAACATTGCTGCCGATTACACATTACAGTGTATCCAGGTGACCCGTGATGATGCGGCTCATTGGTATGGCGTAAAATTTGAGTCGGTTTTGCCGGAATTGATTAAGAAACTCTTTTGATATAGCAAACAGTTTAGTTGGAGGAACGCATGAGAGATAAAAAAGGCAAGTTTTCGGGTAAAAATACAAGCCGTTTATTGGTAATTGGCGGTGTGGCACTGATCGTTCTGGCAATTCTGATTTTGGTGGCGATCAGCCTGAGTATTGACCTAAAACTGATGGTGGACGGCGGCGGTGAGCCGATTCAACTTGTGTATGGAAAAGATACTTTCCAGCAACCGGGAGCGGTGGCATCCGCAAACGGAGATCGGGTAGGTGTCGAGATTTCCGGCTCGGTGGATACCACCAAGCTGGGCACATATGAGATCGTCTACACGGCAAGATACTTGTGGCTGAGCAAGACGGTGAAGCTGGAAGTTTCCGTTGTGGATGCAACCGCACCGGTGATCACGCTCAAAACCGTGCCCGGATATATCACTTTGCCCGGTGAGGAGTACAAGGAAGAGGGTTACACCGCTATTGACGATTACGATGGCGACATTACGGATAAAGTCCAGGTTCGTACGGAAAATGACATTGTTTATTACACCGTCAAGGACTCTTCCGGAAATGAGACTACTGTGGAGCGTCCCATCGTCCGTACGGATTTGACACCCCCTACCGTTACCTTAAAGGGGGATGCCAGCATCACCATCTATGCAGGCTCTGCCTATGAGGAGCCCGGCTATACTGCCAACGATAACATTGACGGCGATATTACAGATCAGGTGCAGATCGAGGGAGCAGTAAATATCTACCATGCAGGAACCTATACGCTGACCTATAAAGTAACGGACAGCTCCGGCAATGTGGGCACAGCCGAGAGAACCGTTGTGGTCAAGCCCATTGGTCAGTCTTCTACAGTTAAGCCCGACGGCAAGGTCATTTATCTGACCTTTGACGACGGCCCCAGCAGACACACCCAGCGCCTTCTGGACCTGTTGGAGCAATATGATGCCAAAGCCACCTTCTTTGTGGTGAATACCGGCCATAACATGAAGACGCTCCTCAATGCCATTGTCGATGGCGGTCACGGCATCGGTATGCACTCGGTGACCCATGATTACTCCAAGATATACGCCAGCGAAGAAGCATTCTTCAATGATCTGTATAAAATGCAAAAAATCATCAAGGATTACACCGGTGTGACCACAACCTTGATGCGTTTCCCCGGTGGCAGCTCCAATACCATCAGTAAGAAATACTGCACAGGCATTATGACTCAGCTGACCCAGGCGGTGGAAGACCAGGGATTCCAGTATTTTGACTGGAATGTGTCTAGCGGTGATGCCGGCGGTACCACAACCGCAGATGGCGTTTATAACAATGTGATTCAGGGCATCAGCGGAAAGAAGACCGCAGTGGTTTTGCAGCACGACATCCATGGATTCAGCGTGGATGCGGTGGAACGGATTCTGATCTGGGGCATCCAGAACGGGTATTCCTTCAAAGCTCTGACCCCCAACAGTCCCATCTGCCATCACGGTGTGAACAACTAAAATAAAAAAGGAACGCTTCTTCGGAAGCGTTCCTTTTGTTTACGGCAGCAATGCAAATTCAAAGCCTGCATTTCGGGTAGTGTCGATGAAATCTTCAAGGACAGCCGCATTGGTGGAAGAAATGGCGTGGAACTGGTAGATGGCACCGCTGTGGAGTGCATCCGTCATTTTCTTCAAGGTGGCGGTGGGATCGGGCTGGTTGTCCGTATCCCAGTCCAGATAGGTGAAGCTCCAATTGTAGCTCCGGTATCCCAAGCTTTGGGCGATGGCCCAAACCTGCTCGGAGAAGTAACCGCTGGGGGGACGGAAGAATTTCATCTCATAATTGTAGGTCGCTTTGACATAGTTGTGGATATCCATGATCTGATCCACGATTTCGTCAATGGACAATGTGGGCAGATCCGGGTGGGTGGTACAATGGTTCGCCAGAATGTGTCCATCATCCAGAATTTGCTGAACCATTTTGGGATAGTTTTGTGCAAAGGATTTGTCAATAAATATGACGCACTGGACGTTCTTTTCTTTCAGAATGTTCAGCGTTTTTTGCACCAGACCTTCGTGCTCATAGGTGACATTGTAGGTCAGATAAACCTTGCCATCGTCGGGGCAAATGAAGTGGGCATCGTACTTTTCGTACTTTTTATCCAGGCTGACAGCGTAAGTCGGCCGGTTTTTGCTATCCACATCCTTGCCTGCACCATAGCCTGTGCTGTCAGATTCCATGGCTTCCAATTGCTCCCGGGTGTACAGGTTACCAATATACTCCCTGGAATCGCCGGGTGTCTGTGGAGGGGAGGCGGTTGTCGTCTGGGTAGGGACAGATGTGGTTTGTGTGCTGGATGGTGGTGTGCTTTGCATACCGGAAGAAGATGCAGATGCTTGGGCGGATGGTTCGCTCGGCGTATTGCTATTCCGATTTACCCAAATGTCGATGGCGTAGGTAGCAACTACGATCAAAACGATGGACAGAACGAGGACCAGTAACCGTAACGTGCTGTTTTTCATAGGCGATCTCCTTCGGTCAGCTGAACAGTTCGATGGCGTAGCCTTCGGAGCGGAGATAGTCGATCACATCTCCCAGCACATCGGCATTGGCCTCTGAAATGGCATGGAGCAAATAGATAACGCCATTATGGGAATTGTTTGTGATAGTCTTGTATGCGGTGTCATAAGAGGGTTGATCGTCGGGATCGTAATCGTAATGCTGAAAACTCCACAAAACGGTCTTGTATCCCAGATTCTGCAGTACAGCCAGGGACTGTATGGAGTAGGCACCTGTGGGAGGCCGGAACAGGAACATCTTGTAGCCGAAGTTGTCCAGCACGTACTCATGCAGGCTCATGACTTCGTATTCCATCTTCTCAATGGTCAAAGAGGGCATGACCGGGTGATTGTTGGAGTGATTGCCCACTACATGTCCTTCGTCAATCATTCGCTGCACAAGAGCCGGTTCAGATTCCGCATAGTCCATGGTGATAAAGAAAACGCCTTTGACATTCTTTTCTTTCAAAACATCCAGAATCTTGCCTGTGACCGGGTATTTCTTGCCGTTTGCATCTGTTGCGTAATATTCATAACCGCAGTCAAAGGTCAAATATGCGGTCTTGGTATCTGCACCAATGAAGTGGGCATCATATTGGGTATATTTACCCTGCTCTGTTACGGGAGTGGAGGGACGTGCATGGTTTGAACCACGTCCTGCACCAAAACCGCCTTGGTTGTAGGTTGTATCCATGGCTTCCAGTTCTGCCTGGGTATAAAGCCCGATGCCACTGGTGGAGCCACCGGAGGTAGAGGGCGGAACAGAAGTTCCCGGAGGTGTAGAACTTTCCGGCGGAATGGAAGAACCCGGAACCGAGGAACTCATGGAAGAGGAAAGGGAGGACGACGTGCTTTCGCCGCCTGCCTGTCCATTGGAACTGTCCGGGCTGCACAGCAGTATGATCAATCCCACAAAAAGCAAAAACAGCACGCCGACGGCAACAATCAGCAAAATCGCACGGTTGTCGCTGTGACGGCACAGACCACCGCATACGGGACAACGGCGGCGATACTTTTTAAATTTCTTCTTGCATTCAGGGCAGTAATACATGCTCTTCAACCTTTCGTGTAACAGATGTAGAAATTATATCATTGACATGTGGGAAAGTCAACAAAACACAAAATGGGAAAAGGCGGAAAACTGAAATAAATCCTTGCTTTTTTTCAGCTTTTGGAATATAATAAACTGATACTTTTTTACATAGAGATAAGGGGTTTTGTTGTGTATTTAAAATCTTTGGAAGTACAGGGATTTAAATCCTTCCCGGATAAAACGCTGATCCGGTTCGGTGATGACATCACCGCCATCGTCGGACCCAACGGTTCAGGTAAATCGAATATTTCCGATGCCATCCTTTGGGTCATGGGTGAACAGAGCAGCAAGACTCTTCGTGGTGCAAAGATGGAAGACGTGATCTTCGGCGGTACCCAGAAGCGTTCTGCGGTGGGTTTTGCCGAGGCTACTTTGACGTTGGACAATACAGACCGGGCTCTGCCCTATGATGCGGATGATGTGTCCATCACCCGCCGGTATTATCGCAGCGGCGACAGTGAATACTATATCAACCGCCAATCCGCCAGACTGCGTGACATTCATGAGCTTTTCATGGATACCGGTCTGGGCCGGGAGGGTTATTCCAATATCGGTCAGGGCCGTATCGACGAAATTCTTTCCTTAAAGAGTGCGGACCGCCGGGAGATCTTCGAGGAAGCGGCCGGTATCTCCAAATATCGTCACCGCAAGGAGGAGACGGAACGGAAGCTTGCCCATACGGAGGACAACCTGCTTCGTATCGGAGATAAGGTCTCTGAGTTGGAGTTGCAGTTGGAGCCTTTGAAGGAACAGTCTGAAAAGGCGAAAAAATACCTGGCAATGAAAGAGGAACTCCAAGGCGTGGAAGTGGCCGTTTGGCTGGATACCTTGGACAAGCTCTCTGCTGCGGCAAAAAAGGCGGAAGAGGATTATGCTTCTGCATCTTTTGTGCTGCAACAGGCCCATGAGGATCTGGACAAGCTCTATGCTCAGTCCGAAGAACTGTCCGCACTTTTGCGGCAAAAGGACGAGGAACTGGAAACGGTCCGGGTTAAAGTGAATATGCTGGATGCCACCCATCAACAATTGGACGGACAGATTGCAGTTTTACGGGGCAATGTGGAGAACAACAACGGCAACATTCAGCGCATCGAAGAGGAGCTTCGGGGCGAACAGGATCGCAGTGGCGGCATTATTGCCCAGATTCAGCAGGCCAATGACCGTATTGCATCCATTGAATCGGAACTGGCTCAGAAGAGAGAAACCATCGATGCTTTGCAGCAGCAGTTGACGGAAATGACCGTCAGTGCCCAGGGCCTGACCCGGCAATTCCTGGAATTGCGGGGCAAAGAGTCCAGCCTGGCTGCTGATCTGGCAGGCCGGGAAGCGGACCTCCGCGGCCTGGATGAGAGCATGGAGCAGACGGCTCAGCGTACGCAGATTCTGGAAACAGACCTGCGTTCCGGCGAGGACAGAAAGCAGGCGGCTCAGGACGATGTGGATGATTGCCAGACAGAACTGCGTCGTGCCCGGGAAGATGTGACAGCCAACGAAAACACCATTTCCGGCTACACATTGCGTCAGACTACCCGTATGAAACGCCGGGACGAGCTGGCAGAAAAGCTCCGGGAGCAGACCAGTAAATTGGATTCCATCACCGCCAAAACCCGGGTGTTCCGGGCCATGGAGCGGGATTTCGACAGCTACAACAAGTCCGTTAAGGCAGTTATGCAGGAGTCTCAGAGAGGTGCTCTGCGTGGCGTCCACGGGCCGGTCTCCCGTTTGATCCGGACGGAGGATGATTACACCGTCGCCATCGAGATTGCCTTGGGCGGGGCTATGCAGAACATTGTGGTAGGAGACAAGCAGGACGGCAAAGCGGTTCTGTCCTACCTGAAACGCACCGGCACAGGTCGGGTTACCTGTCTGCCCATCTCCGAAATGCAGGGTAAGAAGCTGACAGAAAGCGGTCTGGATAAGTGCCGGGGCTTTGTGGGCATCGCATCGGATCTGGTGGAGTGCCAGGATCAGTATAAGGATGTGGTGGCCTATTTGCTGGCCAGAACCGTTCTGGTACAGGATATGGATGCGGCTATCGCCATGGCCGGAAAATATAACAACCGCTTTAAGATCGTCACCCTGGATGGCCAGGTGATGAATCCCGGCGGCTCTATGACCGGTGGTGCTGTAAATAAAGAAGCCGGTATTCTTTCCCGGGCCAACGAGCTGGAAAAGCTCACAGCCCAGGAAAAAGAACTGGAAAAGGAAAAGGCATCCACCGAGGTCCAGTTGCAGGAAGCACAGCGGCAGGTGGATCAGGTGGAATTTGAGCTGAGTACCGCCCGGGAGCAGCTGCGTGCGGCTCAGGATCAGGTTCTGCGTCTGGAAGGCGAAGAAAAGCAGCATGAGATTTTGCTGGGTGCCATTGTGGACGCCATTGCCTCCGCTCAGCGGGAACTGGATGCGTTGCAGCAGCGTCAGCAGTTGGATCGGGAACGTTATGCCGCCAATCAGGCAAAGATCCAGGTCTACACAGCAGAATTGGCCCAGGTACGGGCATCTATTGCAGGTTTGGAAGGCAGTCAGACAGAGACGGCAGAGAAAACCAACGTTCTGACCGAGGAAATGACCGGCCTTCGCACAGCGGCAGCGGCATTGGAAGCAGAAAAAGCCACCGCTCAGGCACATATTGCGGATCTGCAAAACCTGCGTAATGCCATGGCAGGCGACCGTGAGAATAAACTGGCACTGATCCGCCAAATCCAGGCAGACAATGTCCGGTTGGAAAATGAGATCGCCCAGGTTTTGAAGCGTCAGGAAGAAAATGACGCGGATGCGGATACGCAACGCCGGGAATTGCAAAATGTGATGCAGCAGCGTAGTGAGGCAGAAGCTACCAAGACCCGGAGCGAGCGGGAAGGCCAGGAAAAGAATAAAGACATTCTGAACATGGAACGTGCCTGTGCATTGCTGGAAAACAAGAAGACCACCACGGCGATGGAAGAAAAACAGATCATCGACAAGCTGTGGGATTCCTATGGCCTTACCCCCGGTACAGCACCGGAGCACCGTGGTCAGATTGAGTCTGTGGCCGCAGGTAACCGGAGAATTTCTGAGTTGAAGCGGAAAATTACCTTGTTGGGTACGCCCAACCTGGGAGCCATCGAGGAATACGCCCGTGTCAACGAGCGGTATTCCTACCTCTGCGAGCAAAGAGACGATGTGCTTACATCCAAGCGGGAACTGGAAGGTATTATCCGGGATATTACCAAGGAAATGACCGTCATTTTCGTGGAAGAGTTTGCCAAGATCGACCGCTATTTCTCTGAAGTCTTTACGGAAATGTTCGGCGGCGGCAGCGGCCGGCTGATCTTGGAAGATCCGGAAGAGCCTCTGACCTGCGGTATTGAGATCCGGGTGCAGCCTCCCGGAAAGCAACTGAAAACCATCACTCTGCTTTCCGGCGGCGAAAAGGCGTTCGTGGCAACAGCGTTGTACTTTGCTATTTTGAAGGTGCGTCCCACGCCCTTCTGTTTGCTGGACGAGATCGATGCGGCACTGGATGACCGGAACGTGGAGCGGTTTGCAAGCTACTTACGCAATTTGAGCAAAAAAACCCAGTTCATCGTCATTACCCACCGTCGCGGCACGATGGAAGCATCCGACGTGCTCTACGGTGTGACCATGCAGGAACAGGGTGTTTCCAAACTTCTGCGTTTGGATCTGAACCAGATGGAAGAATATCTGGGCATTGTGGAATAAAGGAGTTATCATGGGCTTTTTTGATAAGATCAGAGCCGGGATGGCCAAGACCCGGGATGCGTTAAGCAATACCTTGGGCAGCGTCTTTTCCGGTTTCAGCGAGATCGACGATGATTTCTATGACGAACTGGAAGAAAGTTTGATTCTGGCTGACCTGGGCGTGGAAACAGCCACTAAGGCCACAGACCGCCTTCGTAAAACAGTGAAGGAACAGCATTTGAAAACAACGGAAGATGCCAAGACGGCACTGAAAGAGATTTTGGTGGAGATGCTGAATGTGGGTGATACTGCCCTTGATTTGGCCACCACGCCCTCCGTGGTGCTGGTCATCGGTGTCAACGGTGTTGGTAAGACCACTACCATCGGCAAGATCGCCAATCAGTTGGTATCCCAAGGCAAAAAGGTGATGCTGGTGGCGGGAGATACTTTCCGTGCTGCCGCAGCCGATCAGCTGGAGATTTGGGCGAACCGCACCGGAGCGGATATCGTGCGTCAGCATGAAGGTGCAGATCCGGCGTCCGTTGTGTATGACGGTATTCAGTCTGCAAAAGCCAGAAAGTCTGATGTGATTCTCATCGATACTGCCGGACGGCTCCACAACAAGCAGAATCTGATGAACGAGCTGAACAAGATCAGCCGTATCGTGGAACGGGAACTGCCCAATGCTTCCCGGGAGGTTTTACTGGTGATGGATGGCACCACCGGTCAGAACGGCCTGATTCAGGCCAAGCAGTTCAAGGAGATCGCCGGTGTGACGGCCATGGCATTGACCAAGCTGGACGGTACTGCCAAGGGCGGTATCGTAATCGCTGTGGCAGATGCCTTGCAGATTCCGGTGAAGTTCATCGGTGTGGGCGAAAAGGCAGAGGATCTGATGCCCTTTAATGCCCGGGAATTTGTGGAAGCACTTTTGTGAGGAAACAGAATGAAAGTCGTTTTGGCAAGTAAAAATCAGCACAAACTGGTGGAAATCAGTGAAATAACGGAGAAATTCGGCATTGAATTGGTACTACAATCCCAACTGGGCGTGGACATTGACGTGGAAGAGACCGGCACCACTTTTGAGGAGAATTCCTTTTTAAAAGCGGAAGCGGTGATGAAAGCCACTGGTCTGCCTGCACTGGCAGACGACTCCGGCATCGCTGTGGATGCGTTGAATGGCGAGCCGGGAATCTACTCCGCACGTTATGGCTTTGATGATTCGCTGGATGACTGGGGCAGACTGCTGCTGCTTCTGAAAAACACTGAGCATGTGCCGGATGGACAGCGACAGGCGAAATTTGTCTGTGTCATCACCTTTGTGCATCCCAATGGTCAGGTGATCCAGGCCAGGGGAGAGATCCACGGAGAGCTTCTCCGGGAAGCCCGTGGCGAAAACGGCTTCGGCTATGATCCCATCTTTTACTATCCGCCCTTGGGCAAGACCACGGCGGAATTGTCCCCGGAGGAGAAAAATGAGGTTTCCCACCGGGCCGTGGCCTTAAAGGCGTTTTATGAGAAAATGAAGGAGGCAGGTTATGCTGACAAGTAAAGAAAGAGCTGAACTGCGTGCACAGGCAACCACAATCGATACCACCTTGATGGTGGGAAAAAGCGGCGTCACCGAAACAGTTATTGCCGAGGCAGAGAATCTGCTGACTGCCCGGGAGCTGGTCAAGGGAAAAGTTCTGGAAGGCGCTATGATGACTCCCAGAGAGGTTTGTGACGAATTGTGCGAAGCCACCGGTGCAGAGGGTGTTGCGGTAATCGGTACGAAATTTGTTATTTACCGTTTCAGCGAAAAGTGCCAGGAAGAGCGTAACCAGACTGGCCGTGCCAAGCGAAAGGCTACGCCCGTATCCAAGAAAGATCCGGTGCGTAAGGGCATCCGTGCCCGCCGCCAGGCCGAAAAGAAAGTTCGCGAGCAGCGTAATGCCTATTTCCGCCAGCAGGCCATCGATAAGGCCATTGAACGCAGCCGGGAAAAGCAGCTCCGGGGCGAAGATTAACAACTGAAAATATCCATGGGTAATAACAAGGAGGAAATGTGTTATGATTGACGAGTATTTCTGTCCGCCGACGCTGAAAGCCTATATGGACGAGATCGGATTCTGCTATGAATGTGCAGATTTCCGACGATTACCCATGGAAAAATTGGAGCAAATGGTGATCCGTTTGCTCAAACCCAGCCGGGTCAACCATGTACTTGGCTGTCGGGATACAGCTGTTGCGTTGGCAAAGCACTGGGGTGCCAATGAAGTGGATGCGGCGAGAGCCGGACTGCTTCACGATATCACCAAAGCTCTTGACGGCCCACGCCAATTGACATTGGCAGGGGAGTATGGTATCATTCTTAATGCTTTTCAGCAAAAATATCCCAAAACACTGCATGCACTCACCGGTTCATTGGTGGCGGAAGCCATGTTTGGGGAAAATGCGGCTGTGGTGCAGGCAATCCGCCATCACACCACCGGAAAAGCAGATATGGATCTTCTGGAAAAGATCATTTATGTTGCAGATTACATGGAGCCCAACCGGGATTTTCCCGGGGTGGAGAAGCTGAGAGAATTGGCATTCACCGATCTGGATGCCGCTTTGAAACTGGGTCTGACCATGACATTGGAATTACTTAACCAGCAGGGAAGTGAAGTCTCGCCCGAATCCCGGGAAGCTCTGGACTGGTTGAACAGGAAAGGATAAATGAGTATGTTAAGTGCGAAAGAAGTTGCCCTCCAAGTGACCAAGGCATTGGACGAAAAGAAGGGTATCGATATTAAGCTGCTGCGGATCGACGAGGTCTCCAGTTTGGCGGATTATTTTGTAATTTGTACCGGCAGCGTCAACACCCATGTTAAAACCCTGTGTGACTATGCCGAGTACACCATGGAGCAGCTGGGTGGGCCCATGCTGGGCCGGGAAGGCCACCGGGGCAATTCCTGGGAGCTGCTGGACTTTGGCAGCGTTGTTGTCCATGTATTTACCGATGAGGCACGGAAATTCTATGACCTGGAACGCCTGTGGGCGGATGCCGAGGTCGTGGATTTGAAAGATATTATTATCGAAGAAAATTAATTTGAAGTTGATAGTTGATAGTGGAAAGTGGAAAGTTTGGTATTTCTGAAAAAGTGAGGGAATTCTGTGACCTTCAACTTTCAACTGTTAACTTTCAACTCATCTATGAGGTGAGGTAAATGGCAAATTACGAACATTCCGCCATTGAGGCAAAATGGCAGAAATATTGGGAAAACAATAATACTTTCTATACGGATGTATGGGATTTCTCCAAGCCCAAGTATTATGTGCTGGATATGTTCCCGTATCCTTCCGGCGTAGGTCTGCACGCAGGTCACCCCGAGGGTTACACGGCAACGGATATCATGTCCCGCATGAAGCGGATGCAGGGCTACAACGTTCTGCACCCCATGGGCTACGACTCTTTCGGTCTGCCCGCTGAGCAGTATGCGGTGGATACCGGCAACCATCCCAACGGTTTCACCCAGACCAACATTGCTACCTTCTCTAATCAGTTGAAGGAACTGGGCTTTGACTACGACTGGTCCAAGTGTATCGCCACTTCCGACCCGGATTTCTATAAGTGGACACAGTGGATTTTCAAAAAGCTCTACGAGGCCGGTTATGCCAAGCGGATCGAAATGCCCGTCAACTGGTGTGAAGCACTGGGTACCGTTCTTGCCAACGATGAAGTCATCGACGGCAAGTCCGAGCGTGGTGGCTATCCTGTCGTGAAGAAAATGATGATGCAGTGGGTCATCGACCAGCCTGCATTTGCGGAGAAGCTGCTGGAAGGCCTGGACGAGATCGACTGGCCCGAATCCACTAAGGAGATTCAGCGTAACTGGATCGGCAAATCCACCGGCGTAGAAGTGGACTTCAAGCTGGTGGGCGGCGGTGAATTCTCCATCTATACCACTTGCATCGAGACCATCTACGGCATCACCTTTATGGTGCTGGCTCCCGACGGTAAGATCACCCAGTCTCTGCTGGACCGGGTGGAGAACCGGGAAGAGGTGGACGCGTACATCAAGGAAGCGGCATCCAAGAGCGAAATTGACCGTACCGATGCCACCAAGACCAAGACCGGCTGTCCCTTGAAGGGCATCTACGCCATCAACCCGGTCAACGGCAAGGAAGTTCCCGTGTTCATCGGCGACTTCGTTTTGGGCAACTACGGCACCGGTGCCGTTATGGCTGTTCCCAGCCACGACCAGCGTGACTTTGAGTATGCCATCGCCCATAACATTCCCATGATCCAGGTTATCGAGGGCCGGGATGTGTCCGAGCGTGCCTTTGAAAAGCAGGATTATCTGGGCAAGGGCTGCAAACTGGTCAATTCCGAGGAATTCACCGGCTTGACAGTGGAAGAAGCCAAGGAAGCCATCACTTGCAAGCTGGAAAAGGCCGGTGTGGCAAGACGCAAGGTCAATTACCACTTCCGTGAGTGGATTTTTGCCCGTCAGCGTTACTGGGGCGAGCCCGTTCCCTGTGTCTACACCGAGGATGGCAAGACTGTATTCCTGCCGGATGAAGAACTGCCCCTGGTTCTGCCGGAGCTGGAAGACTACAAGGGCCGCAACGGCCAGGCACCTCTGGAAAATGCAGCCCAGTGGAAGCAGTACAATCAGAACGGCATCAAGGGCATCCGTGAGACCTCTACCATGCCCGGATCTGCCGGTTCTTCCTGGTACTATATGCGCTATATTGACCCCAATAATGACAAGGCTTTCTGCGATCCGGAGCTTTTGAAGCACTGGATGCCTGTTGACCTGTATATCGGCGGCCCTGAGCACGCTGTGGGTCACTTGATCTACTCCCGTATCTGGAATCGCTTCCTGTACGACAACGGCTTGTCTCCCGTCAAGGAGCCCTTTAAGAAGCTGGTTCACCAAGGCATGATTCTGGGCGAGAACGGCATCAAGATGGGCAAGCGTTTCCCGGAATTTGTGGTCAATCCCAGCGATATCGTCCGGGAATACGGTGCGGATACCCTGCGCCTGTACGAAATGTTCATGGGCCCGCTGGAAGTGTCCAAGCCCTGGAGCACCGCGGCTGTGGCCGGCGCAAGAAAGTTCATCAACCGTGTGTGGAACTTCTTCACCGAACCTGCAAACATCACCGAAACGGATGATGGCAAGCTGACCAAGGTCTACCATCAGACTGTGAAGAAAGTCACTTCCGATTTCGAGGTACTGGCATTTAACACCGCCATTGCCCAGATGATGGTCTTCGTCAATGAAGTCTATAAGAACGGCACTTGCCCCAGAGAATACGCTGAGGGCTTTATCAAGATGATCTCCTGCATCATTCCCCATGTGGGCGAAGAGATCTGGCAGGCTCTGGGTCATAACGATACCATCGCCTTTGAATCCTGGCCCACCTATGAGGAAGAAAAGTGCAAGGACAGCCAGGTGACCATCGCGGTGCAGGTCAACGGCAAGATGCGTGGCACTGTTGAGATGGAAGCCGATCTGGATAACGATACCGTTGTGCAGAATGTGCTGGCAAACGAAAGAATTGCTGCATTCTTGGAGAAAAACGGCGGCAGCATCGTCAAGACCATCGTGGTCAAGAATAAGCTGGTCAATCTGATTGTGAAATGATTTTTGCGAGATTTACGGAAAAATGTAATTTCTTGCTTGACATTTGACAGAAACCTGCTTATAATATGTAAAGCCAATTAGTGGCCCTGAAAGCATCCTGGATTTAGCCGGATGCCATCGGAGGGAGGGAAAACCATGTCTGAAATTCGCATTAAGGATAACGAATCTTTGGAGAGTGCTCTGCGCCGTTTTAAGCGTAGCGTTGCCAAGGAGGGTGTTATTGCCGAATATAAGAAGCGCGAACATTATGTCAGCCCCAGCCTGAAGCGTAAGCAGAAGTCTGAAGCTGCCCGTAAGAACAAGAGAAAGTTCTACTAATCCCTCTTTGTTTTATGCTCATAAAACCGCCTGTCGTTCGACAGGCGGTTTTTTCATAGACAATTTCATTGTTATATGATATAATTAAATTATCATGGAAGAAAGTGCGGCTATACAAAATGTCCTTTTTGCCCAATATCATTGCAGATAATATTACGGATTTGACGGTGGAACACCTGCATCAGTGGGGCGTTCGCCTTTTGATGATGGATTTCGACAATACCATCGTGCCTTACACCACTGATGAGCCCACGGAGGAAGTGTGCCGGTGGTTGCAGGCTATGAAAGAATCAGATATCCAACTGTGTGTGGTGTCTAATTCCAAGAAAGAGCGGGTGAAGATTTTTTGCCGGAAGTTCGGCATCGACTGCATCACCCACGCGAAAAAGCCTTTTTCTAAGGGCATCCGGGCGTGCTTGGATCGGTATCAGCTGCCGCCGTCGGCCTGTGCTCTGGTAGGGGATCAGATATATACGGACACCCTGGGAGCCAATGGATGCGGGGTACGTTCTATTCTGGTAAAGGCGATTCACAACCACAATTTCTGGCTGAAAGCCCGTCATGTTCTGGAATTGCCCTTCATATTTCTTGCAAAAAAGCGAAAAATATGATTATTATGCAAAAAAGTGTGTTTTCCCCCTTGAAAAATCTCGTTTTATAGGTTAAAATACACTAGTTAAGATATGTAATTTATTAAATCCCGAAAGGGACAGTCTTAGGAGGATAAAGATTATGATTTCTGCAGGTGATATCAGAAACGGCATTACCTTTGAACTGGATGGCAAAGTTATGCAGGTCATCGAGTTCCAGCACGTTAAGCCCGGTAAGGGTGCTGCTTTCGTCCGTGTCAAGATGAGAAACGTCATCACTGGCGGCGTGACCGAAACCAGCTTGAACCCCTCTGCCAAGTTCCCCACTGCTTTCGTTGAGAGAAAGAAGATGGAGTACTCCTACAATGACGGCGGTCTGTACTACTTCATGGACCCCGAGACCTACGAGATGGAGCCTCTGGACGGCAGCGTTCTGGACGATTCCTTCAAGTTCGTCAAGGAGAACGACGTCTGCACCGTCATGAGCTACAAAGGCAAGGTCTTCGGCGTGGAAGTCCCCAACTTTGTTGACCTGGTTGTTACCGAGACTGAGCCTGGCTTCGCCGGCAACACCGCTACCAACGTCACCAAGCCCGCTACCGTGGAGACCGGTGCTGAGGTCAAGGTGCCCCTGTTCATCAACGAGGGCGACAAGATCCAGATCGACACCCGTACCGGTGAATATCTGGGCCGTTCCAAGGCTTAATCTTAAAACTTAAAAAGGGGACGATCCACATCGTCCCCCTTTTTCAAAATTTACTGTAAGGAGTAATCGCTATGACTATTTCCGAAAAGTCCGCATATCTGAAGGGCCTGATGGACGGCCTGAAACTCAGCACCGAGACCGATGAGGGCAAGATGATTGCCGCTATCGTTGATCTGCTGGGCGATCTGACCCGCAAGGTCACCGACATTGAGGATACCACCATCGCCATTTCCGACGAGCTGGATGAGATCGAGGAAGATCTGGACGCAATCGAAGACTTCATCATGGACTATGACGATGATGAAGATTACGATGATGAGGACGAGGACGATTTCGACGACGAAGATTACGAAGACTACGAGGAAGGCTTCGACTTC
>JAZOBY010000106.1:0-1771 GCA_045596215.1 Faecousia sp. | reverse complement strand
TCCCACCGAGGGTGGCGTATTCTACATGCTGCCCACCGCAGAGGCCGCTCTGGCTTCCATCTACCGGGACGAGATCCTGACCGAGGCTGACCTGCCCAAGAAGTTCTTCGCCTACACCCCCTGCTTCCGCCGTGAAGCCGGTTCCCACCGTGCCGACGAGCGGGGCATGGTTCGCGGACACCAGTTTAATAAGGTGGAAATGTTCCAGTTCTGCAAGCCTGAGGATTCTGATGCAGCATTTGAAGAGCTGGTGACCAAGGCTGAAAAGCTGGTAGAGGGTCTTGGCTTCCATTTCCGTACCGTGAAGCTGGCTGCAGGCGACTGCTCCGCATCCATGGCAAGAACCTATGACATTGAGATCCTGATTCCCTCCATGGACGGTTATAAAGAGGTATCCTCCGTGTCCAATGCCCGGGATTATCAGGCACGCCGGGGCAATATCCGCTTCCGTCGTGAGGAAACCGGCAAGCCCGAATTCCTGCACACCCTGAACGGCTCCGGTCTGGCAACCTCCCGTATTTTCCCCGCTCTGGTAGAACAGAATCAGCGTGCTGACGGCTCAATTGTGGTGCCTGAGGTGCTGCGTAAGTATCTGGGCGGTCTGGAAGTAATCGAAAAGAAATAAAGATATTATGTAAACCAGAAAGGAAGAAAATCAATGAAGAAGATCAAAAAGCCCTCTTGGTGGGACGAATTTAAGGAATTTGCCATTAAGGGCAACGCCATGGCACTGGCTGTAGGTACTATCATCGGTGCCGCCTTCAAGACGATCACGGACAGCCTTACCAATCACATCATCATGCCCATCGTTTCCATCTTCCTTGGCGGCATTGACTTTGCCGAAATGAAGATCGAGCTGCCCCGGCTGTTTGGTGAGGCTCCCCTGGATGAAGCCGGTGAGCCCATCCTGAACTACCTGTACTACGGTAACTTTATCTCCGCAGTGATAAACTTCTTTATTCTTGCAATTGTGGTATTCATGATCGTTAAGGGTCTGAACAAGCTTTCCGAGATCGGCAAGAAGAAGGAAGAAGAAAAGCCTGCCGAAGAGCCTGCTCCCCCCGAGCCCACAAAGGAAGAGCTGCTGCTGGCTGAGATCCGTGATCTGCTGAAGGAGAAGTAAGATGAAGCGTTTTGCAGGCATTTTATGTCTGATCCTGGTGCTGAGCCTGCTGGCAGGCTGCACGGATTTAACCAAAACCGTCACCTGTCAGGAGCTTTCTTTAGAGGTTCCCATGACCTTCCTTGATCTGTCCGGGCAGGAATACGCACAGGATGTGAACCTGCTGTACGGCTTTGGAAATGTGGTAGTGGCTGCCGTTCGGGATGACCGGGCGGAGCTGGAAAGCTACATTGAAGATCTGGATCTGGAAGGCTACGGTGAGCTTGTAGTTGAGCTAAACGAGCTGGACAGCGGACTGATCCAGAAGGACGGTCTTTGGACCTTCTCCTATGAAGCCGATTCTGACGGTGAGATGTTTACATATGTTGCCACTGTTTATGAAAGCGACGTAAGCTTCTGGACAGTGCAGGGCTACTGCCCCACCGCCGAGTATGAAAAATACCAGGACACCATCTGGGACATCGTCTCCTCCGCAAAGATAAACTAAATTCCAATTTATCGAACTGGTCGGTATATCCAACTGTAGGGGAGGGATTTATCCCTCCCTAATGCCAAAATACCCACCGCACCTAATGTTTTAGGTTTTTAGGGAGGGATAAATCCCTCCCCTACAGGGTGCGTTCGTGTTTTTTAACAGTGCATTAACTG
>JAZOBY010000105.1:0-3087 GCA_045596215.1 Faecousia sp. | reverse complement strand
ATCTGACCGGTAGAATATTCACTCATCATCATGGCTACCGCTTCACACTCATCTGCCAGAATATTTTGATCCTCACTTAAGCCCCGGCGTGTTTCCGATTCCAGATCCGTCACATAATTTATGTACTTTTTCTCCTGACGACTGCTGACACCATCCTCTTCTCCTGCCAGCAATTTGTCCAGGTCACCGGCTCCCATATGTAATCCAAACAGAATACCGTTGGTATAACGGGAAGTGGGTATCCGCAAACAAATACCGCACAAGCCAACTACCAGACACAGGCTGAGCACCACGCAGAGAATGGGAATCCAGACACGTCTTTTTTTCTTGGGAGGCAAAGGCTGCATATTGGACTGCATATTTGACGGCACCTCATAAGACAATGCCGCACCGCAATAAGGGCAGACCACCGGTGTTCCGCTTAATGTATTTTGACAATTTGTACAATAAAACATCCCTTCACCTCACCTTTCCATTAATTCTCCAACATAACCCATCGCTCATCTTCCGGACATACCAGCAATTCCATCTGACATAAGATTTCTTCCAGTACGTCCAGCACCGTGGTTGCCACCACCTTACAGGGTGCATTTTTCGCCACCATTTCTTCCTTCAATCCCAGAATCTCTTCCATATTTTTGAAGTGATAGCCCTGAATACCGATGCGAAACCGTTTATCATCCGGGATTTCTGCTCCCTCAAAGGACAGTTCCTTTATCCGTTCTTCTCCCAATGACACCACGATTTTCATTCCTTTGGAATACTGATAATATTCCGCATGATCCGACTTCAATGCCTCCGGACGATATACGTGGGTAAGCATATCCTTTAACTGCTGACCGGTTAATGTGATCCGGAAAATCTCCTCGTGGAAAGGAAACATCTGGGTAAGCTCCTTCAACGTCACGATAGGCCCCATCTGGGGCATCCGCAGACTGCCGGAACCCAGCATCATAATGTCCAGTCCCAGACTGTCCCGCAGAATATCTGCAAAAAGCTTCCCTAACTGGGATTCCCGATCCCGCCGGGGATGGGTGTAGGTATCTGCTAATCGTGTGATATAGCGACTGTATTTTTCAGTTGTGACTGCCTGATATTTTCCGATCAACGTTTCCAACGCAGTATCCCTTGGACAACGACTGTCATCAATGGGGATTAATTCCCAAGTATAACTATCTACTGCATTTTTGTCCGTATCAACCAGAATATCAAACCTGCCGATCTGATCCGTTCCTGTAACCGCCTGTACAATGGGAATCCCCGCCTCCACATGAGGCTGCTCCAGAAATGTATGGCTGTGTCCGCCAATGATCAGGTCGATACCCCACCGGGGATCCAATAAAGCCGCCAGCTGCTTATCCTGCTCAAAGCCGATATGGGTAAGCAAAACTGTCAGATCCACATCCTCCGTCTGATAGGCATTACAGATTTTTCCTACCTCCGCAGCAGCCTCACGGACATCCACAAAGGAACCGATCAGCCGATCCTGTCTGGCCTGTGCAAGAACTTCCTCTGTGAGAATGCCAATAAACAATATCTTCATGCCACCGATCTTTACCATTTCATGACTCTTAAACAGCCGGATCTGATTGGTGGTAAGATACAGGTTGGCATTGATAATGGGGAAACGGGCACATTTCTCCAAAAAGAGCAGATGCCCGATCCCATAATCAATTTCATGGTTTCCCAGAGTGGCCACATCCGGCCCCAGCAGATTCATGATCTCAATGGTGGAAAGTCCCTTAAATTCACTGTCGATCACAGATCCCCGGAACATATCCCCGGATACCACATAGAGTACATTTTCCTCTTCTTCACGCACCTTCTGAATATAGCCGGACAGGAAAGACACCCCGCCAATGAGTTTGTCATCTACCTGCTCCGCCTGAAAATCCCCGTGCATATCGTTGGAATGTAAAATCGTCAGTTTTTTTAATTTCTTCTCCCTCATTACAATTTCGCTCCGCAGGATCCGCAGAATTTGGTGCCTGCTTCATTCTTAAATCCGCACTGACCACAGAATTTTGCACCTGCCGCCGGAGCTGCCGTATTCGATGCTGCCGCTGTGGGAGTTGTATATGCTTGCTGAGCCGGATTTACGGTACCTGCATTTCCTGCGAAAGTCTGACCTGACGCACCAGCATAAGCCTGACCACCAGCTGTCGCTGCACCTGCATAAGCTGCCTGTGGTGCTTCCTCCTGCCCCTTGGTAAACAGTTCCTTGAACTTCTTGGACCAGGTACACAGTGTTGAATACAGATCAAACGTAATTACGGTATTGGGTGCTACACTCATATAAGAAGCCATCATCTGAATCATGATATAGCTGTCCATAAACGCAAACTTTACTACCCAGGCGATCAACAGTGCCAGCACAAATGCCACAAATCCGCTCCACTTAAAGAGCTTAAACAATAAACCAATGGGAACAAAGATCAGCAATGCTACCAAAACGGTCAGTAATATCACTTTCAGCATAGTCTTGGCTGCATCCTTTAATAGCACCTTCCAGTTTTGTGCGTAGATGACTACGCCGTCTGCTGCACTCTTGAATGCACCCTGATCTTTATTATAAAAGGTCCATCCCAAACAACATTCGTCTATGTATCCCAATGAAATACTGACAAAGAACTGAGCCAAACCTGTCACCGCACCCATACCGGGGATAAAATCCAGCTTATTACCTAACTTGGCGATTTTATCCTGAATCTGCTTTACAGCACCGGAAATCAGCTGGTCAACCGCAAAATAAATTGCAGATGTGGCAAAACGCTTTGTTACCATTTCTTTTCCGTAAGCTACCTGATTAGCAGGAACCTGTCCGGTAAAGCAGGCTTCTGCGATCACTGCAATATGTCCGGCTTTTACCAGATAACCCATGGCACGCATGATAAAATATCTTACCGCTCCGATAGAACCCAGCCAGAGAATAAACATGATCACAATTGCAGTGTCCCCGAACAGCCAGCCCAGGCCCATAAAAATGGCCAAAAGGATTACACAGACTAAAACGGTTGCACCGCCCAGTAACAATTTCGCCCAAACAAAAGGCATTGTTTTAGAAAAAAGTTGTTTTGCTGTCATACG
>JAZOBY010000104.1:0-34216 GCA_045596215.1 Faecousia sp. | reverse complement strand
GCCGACGAGAACAGCCCCTGCGCTCTGACTGTGGACTTCGCTCTGACCTACTTCCTGGTCTCCGGCGAACTGGAGCGTTCCAACACCCCCGTGAACCTGGTCATCACCGATGCCTCCGGCATGTCCGTTCTGACCGCCTGGGCCGCCGGCAAGCTGTCCTCTTCCACCATCAAGAAGACCTTCGACGAGCTGGACCTGGCCAACAAGATCAAGAACCGCACCCTGATCATCCCCGGCAAGGTTGCCGTCATGAAGGGCGAGATCCAGGAGAAGCTGCCTGAGTGGAACGTGGTCGTCGGTCCTGCCGAAGCCGTTCAGCTGCCCAAGTACATGAAGGATAAGGAATACGAAGCCGCCGCTGCCGCCGTGGCCGCCGAGCGTGCTTCCAAGGCCGGCACCGTGGTGGAGGAAGTCAAGGAGCTGACCTTCGAAGAGCTGCTGGAGACCCGTGTGCCCAAGATCGAGATCGTGGACATGGGCGTGCAGTACAAGGGCCACAACCCCGAGGCTAAGACCTTCGTCACCATCGGTGAGCGTATCCACTGTATCGCCCCCGCCATCCGCAAGGCTATGGACGAGCGTGATCCTGCTCCCATTTTGGAGCGTGCCGCTGCTCAGATCAAGGCCGGTGCTACTTATCTGGACGTCAACATCGGACCTGCTGAGAAGGACGGTCCCGAGCGTATGATGTGGGCTGTCAAGCTGTTGCAGGAGAACTTCAACAATGTTCCTCTGGCACTGGATACCGCCAACATGAAGGCTATCGAAGCCGGTATCAAGGTTTACAACCGCGAAAACGGCAAGCCCATCGTCAACTCTGCTGACGCCGGCTCCCGTATCGGCTACATCGACCTGGCTGCTGCCAACGATGCAATCTGTATTGCTCTGTGCTCCGCTGACGGTATCGCTAAGGACAACGAGGAGCGTATGGTCCACTGTGACAACATGCTGGAGCGTGGCCTGAGCCTGGGTATGTCCTCCGACGATCTGTGGTTCGACCCCCTGTTCCTGGTGGTCAAGGGTATGCAGGACAAGCAGATGGAAGTTCTGGAAGCCATCAAGATGTTCTCCGACAAGGGTCTGAAGTCCACCGGTGGTCTGTCCAATAACTCCAACGGTGCACCCAAGGATGTCCGTCCCATCATGGACTCCACTCTGGTTGCAATGTGCATGATGCAGGGTCTGACCTCTGCTATCGTCAACCCCAACGATCGCCGGCTGATGGAGACCATCAAGTCCTGCGACATCTTCAAGAACCACGTGCTGTACTCCGACAGCTACCTGGATCTGTAATTTGCTTAACATCCCGTAATATAATCCGGGAGGGAGGTTACCTCCCTCCCGGATTTTGCTGTTTTGAGGATTTTGCACATTGTAAACCTTCCCCCGGGGGGAAGGTGGCCGAGCGTAAGCGAGGTCGGATGAGGAACGGCGAAATGTAGGATAGGGAACGCAGTTTTTCTATGGAACAAAGTAAAAAATTAAAACCAAAAGCCCAGACGCTGAGAAAGAATGCGACAAAGGAAGAAAACCTCCTGTGGTACAAATTCCTTCGTTTATATAAACCACAATTCCGCAGGCAGTATGTCATTGGTGACTATATTGTAGATTTTTACTGCCATAAGGCAAAACTTGTGATAGAATTAGATGGATCCCAGCATTGCGAGCTGGAAAACATGGAACATGATCAAATAAGAACGGCATATTTGCAATCACAAGGATTGCATGTGTTGAGAGTGTCCAATTTGGATGTTTTGCGGCGGTTTGCCGATGTGTGTGAAGCAATTGATCAAACCGTAAAAATGAGAGAATAAGCAGTTTAGTCGACTGCAAACCATGAGGAAAGGGTTCGCCATTCCTCATCCGTCACGGCTACCGCCGTGCCACCTTCCCCCCGGGGGAAGGTATTGCTACAAAAATTCCGCCTTTGGGCGTAATATACATTGGAGAATGCTATGGAAAAGCAGAACTTAAAGGGTTGGCTGTACTTACTGCCCGCTATGCTGTTTTTGGGCGTATTTATGGTCTATCCTCTGGTGGATGTGTTTATCTACTCTTTTGAGGAAAATTTCAACTCCGTATCCCAAAGCTATACCGGTGTGGGTCTGCACAATTATCTGTACGTACTGCATGATCCCTATTTTTTGCAGGCGGTGCAAAACACCTTTTTGCTGGTAATCATCACTGTACCCCTGTCCACAGGGCTGTCGCTGCTGATCTCTCTGGGACTCAGCTCCATCAAAAAACTGCGGGAGCTGTTCCAGACCATCTTCTTCCTGCCCTATGTGACCAACACCCTGGCGGTGGGTCTGGTGTTCATGATCCTTTTTGAGAAGAACACCTATACCGATGGCATGGTCAATGCACTCATCAATCTGTTCGGCGGGGAATCTGTGGATTTTATCACCGGCCCGTACTGGGCGAAGATGCTGGTGCTGTGCCTGTATACCACCTGGGTGGTCATGCCCTTCAAAATTTTGGTTCTGACGGGTGCGTTGGCATCGGTGAACGATACATACTACAACGCCGCCAAGGTGGACGGCACCCGGAGTCTGCGGATGTTCACCCGGATCACCCTGCCCATGATCTCTCCGTCCCTTTTCTACCTGATCATCACCGGTTTTATCGGTGCGTTCAAGGCGTACAGCGATTCCGTGGCTCTGTTCGGCACGGATCTGAATGTGGCGGGTATGAATACCATTGTTGGTTATGTTTATGATATGCTGTATGGCCCCAGCGGCGGATATCCGTCCTACGCCTCGGCGGCGGCTATCATCCTGTTTGCCATTGTGCTGACCATTACGGCCATCAATCTCATGGTCAGCCGCAAGCATGTCCACTACTGATGGAGGTGCGGTATGAATACAGATTATCAAACCATAGAAAACCATGCCAAAATGCGAAAGCGTTGGGTTCGGGGCGTTACCTATGCACTTCTGGGCCTTTGGGCACTGATCGTGCTGTTTCCGTTCTACTGGATGATCCTCACCTCTGTGAAAAGTTACAGCCAATACAGCAGCGAATTTGTTCCCCAGTTTATCACCACGAATCCTACGCTGGAAAATTATATGACGGCATTTACTGCTGTTCCGCTGGCAAAATATCTGCTGAACACGGTGATTTTCACTGTAGGAACAACGGCCATTATGCTGGTGGTGACGGTGCTGGCGGCATTCGGATTTTCCCGGATGAGCTTCAAAGGCCGGGATATTGCGTTTACCGTTTTTCTGTCCATGATGATGATCCCCAATGAGCTGGTGATCATCACCAACTTCCTCACCGTCACCCAGTTGGATTGGCGGAATACCTTTGAGGGGTTGATTTTGCCCTCGGTCACGTCCGTGTTTTACATCTACCTGCTGAAAGAGAACTTTTCACAGGTACCGGACGAGCTGTATTGGGCGGCCAAGGTGGATGGCACTTCCGATTTGAAGTATTTGCTTCGGGTGATGGTGCCCATTTGCCGGCCTACCATTGTGACCATTACGGTGCTGAAAGTGATCGAATGCTGGAACTCCTATGTGTGGCCTCGCCTGATCACCGACGATCCGGAGTATTATCTGGTGTCCAACGCCATTCAGACCATCCGGGAAAGTGGCTTTGGCCGGGAGAATATCCCGGCGATGATGGCGGCGGTGGTGGTCATTTCCGTGCCGCTGATCGTGCTGTTTCTGATCTTCCGGCGGAAGATCATGGCCGGTGTTGCCCGGGGAGGTACCAAGGGATGAGAAATTCCAATGCAAGAGGATGCACCTCTTGGCCCCCTCTGAGGAGGGGGCTGTCACGCGAACAGCGTGACTGGGGGAGAGATCTCTCCCTCCGACAAAAATCAAAGATTTTTGCCACCTCCCTCCTCAGAGGGAGGCAAGGCACCTTCGGTGCGGGCTCTAAAATGATTGCGATGATTCTATGTATTTGCCTGATCCTGCCGATGCTCACCGGTTGCCACGGAGCTTACGAGCGGCATGTGTTTGAAGTACCGGAAACCTTTGACACATCCAAGGAATATGAGCTGATCTTTTGGGCGAAAAATGAGAGCAATGTCAACCAAAAGAACGTCTACGAACAGGCGATTGCGGACTTTGAGGCCTTGTATCCCAATATCAAGGTGACCATGCGTCTATATACCGATTATGGCCGGCTGTACGACGATATGCTAAAAAACATCGGTGCAAACACGCTGCCCAATGTTTGCATTACGTATCCGGACCACATTGCCACCTATATGACCGGCAACAACTGTGTGGTGCCGCTGGACGACCTGTTTGCGGACGAGAAGTACGGTCTCGGCGGCAGTGAATTGCGTTACGACGGCCCTACGCAGGAGCAGATCGTGCCCCAGTTTTTGCAGGAGTGTGTGCTGAATGACACCCACTATGCCATTCCCTATATGCGATCCACGGAAGCTTGCTATGTGAACAAAACCTACGTAGAAAAGCTGGGCTACACCCTGCCGGAGACCCTGACCTGGGATTTCGTGTGGGAAGTATCCGACGCGGCTATGAAGAAGAATGACGACGGTACTTTTGCCATTAACGGACAGAAAGTGCTCATTCCCTTTGTTTACAAATCCACGGACAATATGATGATCCAAATGCTCCGTCAGCTGGATGCACCCTATTCCACCCCCGGCGGCACCATTGAGATCTTCAATGACACCACCAAGGGCCTGCTGTACGAAATCGCGGATCACGTGGAAAAGCGGTCGTTTTCCACCTTCAAGATCGCCAGTTACCCGGCAGACCTCTTGAATGCCGGCCGGTGCATTTTCGCCATCGACTCCACCGCCGGTGCTACCTGGATGGGTCCGGATGCTCCGCTGATGGACATCAGCGAGGAAAACATCGTGGATTTTGAGATGGAAGTCATGACCATCCCCCAATTTGACACAGAAAATCCCAAAATGATCTCCCAGGGCCCGTCGGTGTGCCTGTTCAACCAGGAAGACCCACAGGAAGTGCTGGCGTCCTGGCTGTTTGCCCAGTTTTTGCTGACCAACAAGGTGCAGGTGGGGTATTCCCAGACGGAAGGGTATCTGCCTGTCACTACCAAGGCCCAGCAAAGTAAGGAATACCTGGATTATGTAAACCGAAGCGGTGAAGACAATGATCTGCACTACTGGGTCAAGCTGAAAGCAGCCAAGATTTTGCAGGAAAATACGGAAAACACCTTTGTGACCCCGGTGTTCAACGGCTCGGCGTCTCTGCGGGATGCGGCGGGACAGATGATTGAAAGTGTCACCCGTTCCGTCCAACGGAAAGAAACGGTGGATGAGGCCTATATGGAAAAGCTGTTTTCCGATGTTTCCACCCTGCACCGACTGGATCAGGTGGAGAGCACGGACCTTGGTCCATTGTCGGAAACGGCCATTTGGCTGCTTGCAGGCCTGGGTGGAACATGGGTGATCTTGGGTGCGTCGCTTGCAATTGGAAAAATTAGGAGAAAAAAGTAAGAAAATAGTTTTTTTACCGATTGATTTTCGGGAGATTTATAGTATAATGACCTTGTGATATTCATCACTACTAAAAAAGGAGTTAATCGAAATGAAAAAACTGATCGCATTTTTGCTGGTGCTGGTCATGATGCTGAGCGTCGCGGCCTGTGCCCCCGCCCAGAACCCCGGTGATAGCGATACCCCCGGCTCTTCCAGCTCCACCCCCAGCTCTTCTGCTGGTGACAAGGACACCGTTGGTGGCGTGATGACCCACGCTGAGTACCTGGCTGCTGAGGCTGATGCAGCTGTTGAGGTTGAGTGCTATGTGCAGGCTACCCAGTCCTGGTGGGACAACAAGATCGTTGTCTACGCTATGGACAAGTCCTACGGCGGCTACTTCGCTTACAACCTGACCTGCTCTGAGGAAGATGCTGCTAAGCTGGTCCCCGGCACCAAGATCAATATCAAGGGCTATAAGACCTTCTACAAGGGCATGCCTGAGATCGCTGAGGGTGCAACCTTCACCATCATTGAGGGTGCTGACAGCTTCATCGCTTCCGCAGAAATTCTGACTGATAAGCTGGGCAAGCAGGAACTGGTCAACCATGCCGGTGCTTACGCTGCATTCCAGGGTCTGACTGTTGCTGCTATCAGCTACAAGAACGATGCCCCCGGCGATGACATCTATGTGGACTTCACCCTGGGCGACGCCACTTACAGCTTCTGCGTAGAGCGTTATCTGACCGATCCCGAGTCCGATGTTTACAAGGCATTTGTGAACGAAGACATCAAGGTTGGCGATGTTGTGAATGTCTACGGCTTCGTGTATTGGTACGATGCTGATGAAGACGCCTCCGGCGACGGCATCAACACCCACATCACCAAGATTACCAAGGCTGGCTAATTGAAAATGAGAAGATCCGGTGCTTAAAGCACCGGATCTTTTTCTTCTTCAATTGGTTCGGGACAAAGTTCCAGATAGGCATGGGCGTAGGTGACGCAGACCTCGTTCCGCTTCCACCAGTACAGGGACATCTGTGCCCAAATGTACAGGCAGAAGAAAATTAAATAGTGACCGAATGCGTCCGTGGTCATTTCCATTCCCAACGAACTCAGAAACACATCACCGTAGCACAAAGCGGTGACCACCAATTCCAGAAGATAGAACCACCAGAAGTGCAGGTCGATCTTGAACATGGCTTTGCAGTTTCCCCGCATCAGAATGCTGCTGTTTCGCAATGCGACCAGTGCACCATCGCTGGGATGATCCATGAGCCACAGCTCCGCCAGGCGGAACTTGAAGAACAGGAACAGGAAACCGGCCAGAAAACAGATGCCGAAGATCACCAGCACAGGCACCATGATATCCTGGCTGATGGCCATGAGATTTTCTATCAAAACATCATCCGTTACATTTCCGTCGGACATAAGTGCTTCCATCTTTGTCATCACGGGTGCGGCCCAGGGGGTCAGCGTGAACAAAATGCTGGTTGCCTGGACACACAGGATCGCCAGCAGAACACCCAAGCCCAGTATCAGCATTTTTAGCCGCAGGACGGGTGCCCAACGGCGGAAGCCTTCCAGAAGATCGGGAAGGCCGGCTGTTTGCCCGCGGGCAACGTTCAGAGTGTAGTAGGTGTAGCCCATCTGCCAGAAGGGCAGGATGATCAGCTGTATCAGCCGGAGCAGGGATTGAATGGTGGTCAAAACAGAACGCAGGCCCATGCCGCTGAGACCGCCGGTGGCACTGATCTGCTGGTTCAGCAGGAAATCCGCTACGGTGAGCAGCAAGGAGAGCAAAAGCATTGCCCCGGTGTGGAGGAGAATGACTCTGCCAGGGTTGGGGGCTTGTCTTAAACTCTCAGCGGCAGAGGTGCGAAGGGAAGAAGGTTCTGAAAGCATACAGTGCCTCCTTTTGTTGGTATATTCTATATGTTAAACCAAAATGAGGAAAATAGCAAATGTTTTTTTGCGACAGTAGAAATCCGCGGGGAAATGTGTTACAATGGGGTAAATCAGAATTACCGGGAGGAAAGCCATGGACATCGGATCAAAACTGCGGCAGGCACGGCTGGAAGCCGGGCTGTCCCAACGGCAGCTGTGCCAGGGGATCGTCACCCGCAATATGCTTTCCCAAATTGAAAATGGCTCTGCACGGCCGTCCATGGATACGCTGGCCCTGTTTGCATCCCGGCTGGGGAAGACGGTTGGGTTCTTTTTGGGTGAGCCTGTAGCATCCAATAATGGGGTGTGCATGGAAAATGCTCGGCGGGCCTATGCCGCAGGTGATGTAACGAAAGCCAAGGCCTTTTTGGCGGAATACCAAGGGCCGGACGGGCAATCGGATGATGAATGGGGATTGCTGAACGTTTTAGTTCTGCTGAGTGAGGCGGAAAATGCCCGGCAGCGGCCCATCTACGCCCGTCAGCTGCTGGAACAGGCGGGGGAGTTTGGGGCAAAAACCTGTTACTATACGACGGAGCTGGAACAGCGGCGGCTGCTTTTGCTGGGCGAGGTCAGTCAAGAACCCATAACCCTGAGCGTAGATGACCGTCCGCTGCTGTACCGGGCGAAAAGGGCATTGCAGGAGGGGAATCCGGTCCGGTGTGCCGTGTTGCTGGATGCCTGTGAAGACTGTACCGGCGGCGAGTGGCATTTTCTACGGGGCGAGGCTGCCTATCTGCAAGGAGAGTATGCCTTGGCGGCAGAGCATTACCGCAAGGCGGAACCGGAGCACTCCAAGGACTGCTGGCCCAGGCTGGAAGCCTGCTACCGGGCACTGGATGACTATAAAATGGCCTATGCATACGCCTGCAAACAGAGGCAGGCTGCTTTATGAAAGCGAACATCGGGGGTAGGATGATGGATAAACAGAAGTTAATTTTGTATCCGGAGGAGAAGAAGATCCTGGATTCCGGTTTTTCCGCCGCCTTCGGCGGCATACCGGAGCGGTATTTCTCCGCACCCGGCCGCACGGAGATCGGTGGCAACCACACAGACCATCAGCGAGGCCGTGTTTTGGCCGGTGCGGTCGATCTGGATACCCGGGCGGCGGTGCGTTGCAACAATACCAACACTATCCGCATTTTGTCCCAGGGATATCCCATGTGTGAGGTGGACCTGGACGTATTGACCCCTGTGGCGGAAGAAGTGAACACCACGCCGGCACTGATCCGGGGCGTTGCCGCCCGATTTGTGCAATTGGGTTGCAAGGTGCAGGGCTTTGATGCCTATGTGGCGTCCACGGTCCTGCCCGGTTCGGGACTCAGCTCCTCAGCGGCCTTTGAGGTGCTGGTGGGAACGATCATCAACAAGCTGTTCTTCGGCGGCAAGATAAGCCAGCCGGAAATTGCCATGATCGGTCAGTATGCGGAAAATGTGTTTTTCGGCAAGCCCTGTGGACTGATGGATCAGACGGCTTCCGCTGTGGGCGGCATGATTACCATCGATTTCGCAAAAAAAGACGCTCCGGATATCCAGAGCGTGGAATTTGATTTTGCGTCCTGTGGCCATGCCCTGTGCATCATCGACAGCGGTGCGGATCATGCGGATCTGACGGACGAATATGCAGCGGTGACCCGGGAATTTCAGGCTTTGTGTGCCCATTTCGGCAAGGAAGTGCTGACCCAAGTGCCGGAAGAAGATTTTTACGCCGCTATCCCGGTTTTGCGGGCGTCCTGTGGCGACCGGGCGGTGATGCGGGGCATCCATGAATATGAGGAGAACAAGCGGGTTACGCAGCAGGTGGCGGCTCTGCGTACCGGGGATTTTGACCGGTTTTTGAAGCTGATCAAGGAAAGCGGCTACTCTTCGTATATGTACTTGCAGAACGTGATCCCGGCGGGATATGTTCAGCATCAGGATATGGCGGTGGCCCTGGGCCTGTGTGAGCATCATTTGCAGGGCAGGGGTGCGTACCGGGTCCATGGCGGCGGCTTTGCCGGTACGGTGCAGGCTTTTGTGCCCTTTGATCTGCTGGATTCCTTCCGGGCCGGCATTGACGGCACGTTGGGCGAGGGCGCTTGCCATGTGCTGTCCATCCGTCCTCAGGGCGGCGTGGAAATGGAAATTTGAGATAAAAACCTTCCCCCTGGGGGGAAGGTTTTTATTCATCCAAAAGGTAATGTACAGCGGCGACTTGCTGGCCGTTTTGATAGTAGAGCCGGGGAACCCGGCGGCCGATACCGGATGCAAATTCATAGTTAAAGCTATCGGCGGCGGCAGAAATTTCTTCTACGGTGATGCATGCGTCACCGTTTACGCCTACCAAAGTGACCGTTTCTCCAAGCTGGACGTCGGGGATGTCCGTTACATCCACCATCATCTGATCCATGCAGATCCGCCCTAAGATGGGTGCCTTCTGCCCGCGGATCAGCACATAAAACCGATTGCTCAGATTCCGGGGGTAGCCGTCCGCATAGCCAACAGGAATGGTGGCTACCACGGTGGGACGGTCCGTTACAAAGGTCGCACCATAGCTGATGCCACAGCCGGCATCCATGGTTTTCACATGGGTGATGTGACTTTCCCATTCCAGTGCGGGGGACAGAGGAAGAAGATTTTTATCCACTTCCTCGCTGGGGTACATGCCGTAGGTGACAATGCCGCTACGGACCATTTCGTAACGGCAGGGGAAATTCATAATGCCGGCGGAATTATCCATGTGGCGGATGGGAATTTCCACGCCCCGGACTTTCAGCATGGCATCAAAGGCGGCAAACAGTTCTTCCTGTTTCCGGGCGGCACGCAGATCCGCACAGTCAGCGGTGGCGAAATGACTGAACAAGCCCTCAGCCACAAGGCCGGGAAGCTGAGCGATCTTGGCACACAGGTCAGCGGATTCTTCTGTGGGAGGAAAACCGATGCGGCCCATGCCGGTGTCCACAGCGAAGTGGAAACGAGCGGCAATGCCGCACGCCACGGCGGCGTTGGAAAGGGCAAGGGCATCCTCAAAGCGGAAGATGGTGGGGCGGATCTGCTGACGGATGGCCTCAGGGAATGCGGCAGTGGGTGTGTGCCCCAAAATGAGGATGGGCTCGTGCAAACCGGCACGGCGTAATTCCAATGCCTCTGTCATGGACGATACGCCGAAAAAGGCACATTTTCCCTGCAACAGGCGGGCGATGGGGACAGCACCGTGGCCGTAGGCATCGGCCTTAATGACTACCATCACCGGCACGCCTGCTTTTTTCTGCACGGCAGAAAAATTCCGGGCGATGGCATCCAGATCTATTTTTACATAGGTATGGTCAAATGTCATGGAATCAACTCCAAAAAGGGATGCGGCTATTGTATCACAAATTACAAAAAAAGTAAACGGATTTGCAAAATGAAAAGGCAGGCAACCGGGCTTGCCTGCCTTTTGCTATGTTAATGATTAGAACAGGCCGGAAACCTTACCGGTCTCAACGTCCACGTCCACGCGACGGTATGCGGGGTCAGCAGCAGTACCGGGCATCATGGAGATGGTACCAGCCATGGGGCACAGGAACTTAGCTCCGCCGTATTCCAGAATGTCACGGACAGCCAGACGCCAGCCGGTGGGAACACCCTTCAGAGCGGGGTTGTCGGACAGGGACAGGTGAGTCTTAACCATCATGGTGCAGTAGTCAGCGTACTTGGGATCGGTTTCAAAACGCTGTGCCTTCTCAACAGCCAGAGGAGCCCAGTCAACGCCGTCAGCACCGTAGACTTCCTTAGCGATCAGCTCAACGCGCTGACGCAGAGGCATATCCAGATCGTACAGGAACTTGACTTCCACGGGATCTTCACAAGCTTCAACAACCACGCGAGCCAGCTCAGCAGCGCCTTCGCCGCCGTAACGCCAGTGGTTACTTTCGGCACAACGGACACCGCGCTCAGCACACAGCTTCTTCAGCAGGGCGATTTCTGCATCGGTATCAGTGTAGAAACGGTTGATGCAGACCACGGGGTTGATACCGGACTTCTTGATGGTGTTCACATGGTGGAACAGGTTGCAGGTACCCTTTTCCAGCAGTTCCAGGTTCTCTTCCTTGTACTCCTTGGGCAGGGGTGCACCGGGAGTAACCTTGGGGCCGCCGCCGTGCATCTTCAGGGAGCGGACGGTAGCAACCAGAACGGAAACGTTGGGGGTCAGGCCGCTAAGACGGGTCTTAACGTTCCAGAACTTTTCGAAGCCGATGTCAGCAGCAAAGCCGGACTCGGTGACGTGGTAGTCGAACAGCTTCAGAGCCAGACGGTCGGAGATAACGGAGGACTGACCGATGGCGATGTTTGCGAAAGGACCGGCGTGGATCAGAACGGGCTGATGTTCCACGGAGTAGCACATGGTGGGGTTGATGGCGTTACGCATCCAAGCGGTCATAGCACCGGCAACATCCAGGTCCTCACAGGTAACAGGCTCGCCGCTGCGGCTGTAAGCCACGACGATCTTGCCGATACGCTCACGCAGATCCTTCAGGTCACGGGCAACAGCCAGGATAGCCATCAGTTCGGAACCAACAGCGATGCCGAACTTGGATTCCATCATGAAGCCGTCCAGACGGCCGCCGATGCCGATGATGATGTTACGAAGAGACTGTGCACAGAAGTCGATGATCCAGCCCATCTCCACACGCTTGGGGTCGATGTCCAGACGCTTCAGGCCCTTCTTGGCCAGCCACTCGTCGTTGTTGTTACGCTCGTGCTGCATACGGGCGGTCAAAGCAACCATGGCCAGGTTGTGAGCGTTCATGATGTCGTTGATATCGCCGGTCAGACCCAGGGAGAACTCGGTCATAGGCAACAGCAGAGCGTTACCGCCGCCGGCCGCAGTACCCTTAACGTTCATGGTGGGGCCACCGGAGGGTTGACGCAGAGCACCACCGGCGTTCTTGCCGATGTAGCCCAGACCTTCGATCAGGCCCAGAGAAACAGTGGACTTACCTTCGCCGAAGGGGGTGGGGGTAACAGCGGTGACTTCGATGAACTTGCCGTCGGGCTTATCCTTCAGACGGTTCATAACCTTGATGAAGTCAATCTTGGGGGTCTTGCCGTAGGGGATGATTTCATCCTCCAGCAGGCCCAGCTTCTGGCGGAAGTAGTCAACAGAGGGAAGGCTCTTCTCTGCTTCTTCTGCGATCTGCCAGTCGGCGAACTTGGTAGGGTCAAGCTTGACGATACCCTTTTCGTCTACGTACTTGCCGTTTTCATCAAAAACGATTGCCATGGGAAATTCCTCCTTGTTTGTTCTCCAAAGTCTTAACTAACCCTTGGAGACTATGTTATTTTCGGTCCTGCACATTATACCTATGTGTACCCCAGAACCCATATCGATAATTTTTTATCGGTACGGATGTATTGTATCACCGAAATTCGGGGATGTCAACGGGTAAAACACACAAAACCGAGGAAATATGATATTATTTTTCCGTGATATTGGCACTGTCACGAATCAGGACCATTACCTTGGTGGTCAGAACCGTGCGGCGGACGGCGGCTTCAAATTCTTCGTTATAATAGGGCTTGAACTGCTCCACCGTCATATTGTTTCGCTGGCAGATGAGGGCAATGGCTTCGCCCATTTCCTGCTCGCTGACGGTTAGGTTTTCCAGACGGGTGATTTCTTTCACAGCGGCGATGCGACGCAGATTTGCCTCGGCTGCCGGGTAGGATTCCTCGTGGAGCTGCTCTTTGGTGATGCCCATGAAGGAGCAGTACATATCCAGATTCAGGCCCTTTTGGGAGAGCTGAGCTTCCATATTCCGCAGATGCTGCTCAACTGCATCCTCCAGCTCGTTGGGATCGGCAACATAATCCAAGGTTTCGGCAGCCTGCTGCAGCAAACGGTCCTGCAAATCCATTTCTCCACGCTCGTCGCTGTAAGCCTGCAGACTTTCTTTCAGCTTTGCCTTCATCTCTTCCAATGTGTCGCATTCGCCCACTTCCTTGGCGAACACATCGTTTAGCTCGTAAGTGGTTTTGATGCGGATCTGGTGGATCTTACAGCGGAATTCCGCGTCCTTACCGGCCAGGTTTTCTGCATGATACTTCTCGGGGAAGGTGACCTTGACGATGACTTCCTCGCCGGGAACTTTATCCAGCAGCTGCTCTTCAAAGCCGGGGATGAACTGGCCGCTGCCCAAAGTCAGGGTCTGCATTTCGGCGGTGCCGCCGGGGAACTGCTCTCCATCTACAAAGCCGGCGAAATCCAGCACCACTTCGTCACCGTTTTCGGTGGGGCGGTCTGTGACCTCGGTGATCCGGGGCGTCTGCTGCTGCAAGCGGTGCAGGTGCTGATCCACTTCGCTGTCAGTAACGATGTGGCGATTAAGTTCTGCGGACAGGCCGCGATAGGTGAAAGCCATAGTTTTCGTGTTCTCCTTTAAAAATAATAAAAGGACAATCCAGCGAAAACTGAATTGCCCAGACGGTCGGCATAAAAGCATCCGCACTCCCCCGTGGTGAAATCCACGATATTCCGTCAGTTGTGCGGTGCAAAGCCATCATAAACCTTTCCCACCAATTTGTCAAGGGGAAAATAAAAAATTCTCCCGGACCTCTTTTCTTTTTCGTTCATTTGTGCTATAATAAGAAAAAATCAAAACAGGAGGGGTCTTTATGCCACGTACCAGCGATAAGGCGGAGAAAATTTTGGAATTCGTAAACGAATTCGTCCAGGAAAACGGCTATGCACCTTCCGTGCGGGAAATCGGTGCGGCAGTGGGCCTGCGTTCCACCGCATCGGTGAGCTACCATATCCAGGCTTTGCAGGAAAAGGGGCTTTTGTGTGCACCCGGGCAGAAGGGGCGTAAGCGTGCCTTGTCCACCGGCAACCGTCCCGGCCAGATTCCGGTGATCGGTGTGGTTACGGCAGGTATTCCCATCCTGGCCTTTGAGAATCAGGAGGGCACCATGGCCTGGGACGGCGATCCCAGCTGCTTTGCCCTGCGTGTCCGTGGGGACAGCATGATCAACGCTGGCATTCTGGATGGGGACAAGGTTGTGGTGCATCCCCAGCAGACGGCAATGAACGGTCAGATCGTTGTGGCCCGGATCGGGGATGAGGCGACGGTGAAGCGTTTAAGCCGGAAAAACGGCAAAGTTTGGCTAATGCCGGAAAATGAGGCCTACGAGCCCATTGACGGCCGGGGGGCGGAATTGATCGGCCTGGTGAAGGCGGTCGTTCGGGAGTATTAAAGAAAAAGCAAGGCAGAAACGAATCTGCCTTGCTTTTTAATCATTTTTATAGGGTGGGTCGGCGGGATAGATGCCTTGCAATTTCTGCATGGACCGCTGCAAAGCGTCCCGGGAATTGCCCCAGGGCTTGGAGGCGTTGCGGTAATCATACTTGGCGATCATCCAGTCCAGATCTTCCTTGACTTGTGCTAAATTTGTGAGCATTAAGTTGGGAACGGTGTTCAAAAACCACTCCCGCTGTGAGTTGGGAAGCTGAGGCTCCGCTGTTTCCAAAAGGGTGGTAAAATGCCGCAGGCAGAAGCCCTTGCAGTTTTCCACCTTTGCCCGGAATTCCGGCTCTTTCAGCAAATAGAAGAAGGTGGCAAAATACCGCTCCATATTGTAGTCCACCTTTTCGCAGATGGCACAGGAATCCAGACGCTCCCGAAGCCGCCGGTAAGGAGGTTCTTTTGTGTGGGTGCGTTTTTTGTGGAACAGACCCTGCTGTGGGGGAAGTTCGTAGTCGTTTAGCTGCTCCTGCAATTCTTCCAGCAACCCTGCATAGTAGGTCTGTAACATCAGTGCGGCACCCAGGGCATTGCCGTAGTCATAGAGCTTCTTCATATGACTGCCGCAGAAGCCGGCTTTGTCGGTGGAAGCCCGGACATCCGGTTCCATATAACTGGCACCGGGGCCGGCAAAATAGCGGATAGCCCGCTGCTCTTCCTTGCGTTCCATAGCACAGAAAGGGCACGCATCCTCCGTTTCAAAGCCTTCATTGACGGGGATGGTGTAGAGTTTTTCTTTCATTACTTGACCAGCAGTTCCGCGATTTGTACAGCATTGGTGGCGGCACCCTTACGCACCTGGTCGCCACAGCACCACAGGCAGACGCCGTTGGGATCGGTCAGGTCGGGACGGATACGGCCCACGAACACCAGATCCTGGTCGGAAGTGTCCAGGGGCATGGGATACTGCTTGTTGTTAAGGTCGTCAACCAGCTTACAGCCGGGAGCTTTGGCAATCACTTTCCGGACCTGCTCCACAGTCACAGGTACATCGAAGTGGCAGCTGACGGAGATGGAGTGGCTACGCATGACAGGAACACGGACGCAGGTGCAGGAGACGGTCAGCTCCGGCAGATGCATGATCTTCCGGCCCTCGTTCTGCATCTTCATTTCCTCGCTGGTGTAGCCCTCATAGGCCTCGCCGCCGATCTGGGGGATCAGATTGAAGGCAATCTGATGAGAGAATACCTTGGGTTCATAGGTTTCGCCCTTGGCAAGAGCGTCCACCTCGTTTTGCAGCTCCACGGGACCCTCTGCACCGGCACCGGACACGGCCTGGTAAGTAGAAGCGGTCATGGTGCGGATGGGGGAGATGGAGTTCAGGGCATTGACAGCAGTCAATGTAATGATGGTGGAGCAGTTGGGGTTAGAGATGATGCCATTGTGCCATGCCACGTCCTGGGGGTTGACCTCGGGAACGATCAGCGGCACCTTGGGATCCATGCGGAATGCGGAAGAATTGTCCACAAACACAGCACCGGCGGCCTGAATGGCGGGAGCAAATTTCTTTGCAATGTCGTTTTCGGCAGCACCCAGGACGATATCCACGCCCTCGAAAGCGGTGTCACAAGCTTCGGCAATGGTGACTTCTTCACCCTTGAAGGTGAGGGTCTTGCCGGCACTGCGGCGGCTGGCCAGGGGGATGAGTTTCTTGACAGGGAAATTCCGTTCCTGGAGAACTTTGATCATTTCCTGTCCAACGGCACCGGTGGCACCGAGAATCGCAACGGTATAGAGTTTCATAGTAAGTACCTCCCAAAATCGTGTCATTGCGAACCAGTGCTCACACTGGTGTGGCCATCTCCGCAGATTTCCAAAATGTCCGGGGGATTGCCACGGCACTTCGTGCCTCGCAATGACATCCAAATATTATTTCACAAAACTGTTATAAAGCACCCGGATGGCAGCCTGGAAATCCCGGTTGTCGACACCGAAGATGATGTTGAGTTCGTCTGGGCCCTGGTTAATCATACGGATGTTGATGTCTGCTTCACCCAATGCGGCAAAGATTCGGCCGGAAACACCGGGCTGGAATGCCATGCGGCGGCCAACGGCAGCGACCACAGCGATCTGATCGTGGACATCCAGAGTATCCGGTTCCACGTCCTGCTGAATTTCGCCCAAAATGGTATAAAGATGGGGTGCAATGGCATCGGTGGGCATGACCACAGAAACATTGTCAATGCCGTTAGGCACATAGTCCACGCTGATGTTGTGCCGCTCCAAAACGGAAAGCACCTTACGCAGTACGCCAACCTGGTTGCCCATGCCCCGCTTGCTCAGGGAAATGATGGTAAAATCCTTCTTGCCGGTGATGCCGGTGATGAACCGGTCGGGATCGGCAGGGGTGTCGAATTTTTCCTGGATCATGGTGCCCTTGTCTTCCGGGGCGTTGGTGTTGCGGATGTTCAGAGGAATGTTCTTCTCCCGGACGGGGAAGATGGTGCCTTCGTGAAGCACCTGTGCACCGGAGTAGCTCAGCTCCCGCAGCTCGTCGTAAGTAACCTCGGGAATGGCCTGGGGATCGTCCACGATCCGGGGGTCGGCCATGAGGATACCGGAAACGTCAGTCCAGTTTTCGTACACATCGGCATTCAATGCGGCGGCAGCCAAAGCACCGGTGATGTCACTGCCGCCCCGGGTAAAGGTGCGGATGTGACCGTCGGGCATTAGACCGTAGAAACCGGGGATCACGGCACCCCGGCCGGGGATTACCAGCTTACGCAGAGCCTCATAGCTGTTTTCCTGATCCACAGTGCCGTCAAAATTGAACTTGACCCACTCTACCGCATCGATAAACTGGAAGCCCAGGTAAGCGGCCATCAGCTTGGCGGAGAAGTATTCGCCCCGGCTGACCAGCTCATCCTGGGCGATGGACTTGGCATCCAGACGCTTTTTCAGGTCGGCGAATTCTGTTTCCAGATCCAACTGGATGTTCAGCTCGTCCCGGATCTCCAGATACCGGGAAGTAATCATCTCAAACACGCCGTTGCAGTCCACACCGTATTGGATATGAGCATGGCACAGGTACAGCAGATCCGTGATCTTGTGATCGTTTTTATTTCGTTTGCCGGCAGCGGAAACCACCACCACCCGACGGGTGGGGTCACTGATCAGAATGTCCCGGATCTTTTGGTACTGACCGGCATCTGCCATGGAGGAGCCACCGAATTTTGCAACTTTCAGCATATTCTTTCCTTCTTTCTCGAGCCTCAGCACTCTGGATTCAGAGCGGCGATGAAGGCGTTGGGATTCTCTTTCAGCCAGGCGTGGACGGATTCCACGCTGACGGGTTTTGTAATGATGGCGTTGCCCCAGCACTCGGCAATTTTGTCAGCCGGGAAGCTGCCGCCGCGGATATAGTAACACGCCTTGGCGGAATTGTCTACAGAAACCTTCTCGCCGTAGGGTACGTAGAAGCCCTTACCGCAAAGCAGATCCACACAGTCCTGCACCACATTGTATGCGGTGGGGTAACGGCCTGCCCCCTGGCCGTAAAAGCTCTGACGGCCGGAGTGCTCGCCAACCAGAGTGATGAGGTTGTAGTTGGTGGGGATTGTGGATTCCGGCTCACATTTGTTAAACAGCGTGGGCTGTACGTAAGCGGAATACACGCCATCTTTTTGAATGCCGGTGGAGACCAGCTTGCACACATAGCCGTGGGCTGTGAAGTTTGCCACATCTTCCGCGGTGATTTTGGAAATACCCGCAACGCAAACGCCTGCACGGTCCAGACTGACGCCAAAGGCGATGTTGCTGGACAAAATCACCTTATGCCAGGTGTCGATGCCGTCCACATCCGTGGAGGGATTGGCCTCGGCATAGCCCAGGGATTGAGCCTGCTTCAAAGCCTCGTCATAGCCAAGACCCAGCCGGGTCATGGAGTCCAGGATGTAGTTACAAGTGCCGTTCATGATGCCACCCACTTGCAAAATCTTCTGTACCCGACGGGAACGCTCCAATTCAGACAGCCAGCAGATGCCGCCGCCCACGGCAGCAGCACAACGGAATTGCACACCTTTGGCTTCTGCCAAAGGAATTAGCTCGTCATAATACGTACAAACCAAAGCCTTGTTGGAAGTTACCACATTTTTACCGGCCTCAATGGCGGCACGGACGAACTCGTAGGCAGGGTGAAGACCACCCATGGCTTCCACGATGGTATCAATGGAGTCATCTGCCAGCACGGAGTGAAAATCCTTCGTCACTTCTGCATCGGGCAGAGTGATATCTTCCAAACAGACAACTTTTGCAACCTGTATGTCATCCCGGGTGGCGGTGATGTCGTAAACGCCTCTGCCGACTACGCCAAAACCCAATAAACCAATTCTCATATTGTCCTCCCATGAAAAATACTTGCATTTTACAGAGTTACAGTATATCATAGATGTAACAAAATTCCAAGAGGTTTCGGAAAAAAGTACAAAAAATGTGAGGATTTTTTATGCAATATCATTCTACACGGGGTCTTTCTCCGAAAGTTGACAGTGCTCAGGCGGTTTTGAACGGCCTTGCACCCGACGGTGGACTGTATCTGCCGGCACAGATTCCCGCTTTCTGCTGGGAAAAATGCGTCCAAAGCGATACGCTGACCATGGCCCAGATGCTCCTTTCCGCATTTTTGCCGGATATCCCGGATATGGGCACGCTGGTGAAAAGAGCCTACACCGGAAAATTTGAAACGGAAGATCTGACGCCCACCGTCAGTGCCGGCGACTTTTATGTACTGGAACTGTTCCGGGGTCCCACATCTGCCTTTAAGGATGTGGCTCTGTCCATGCTTCCCCAGCTGATGACCGCGGCAAAGACCGCAAAAGGGGAGGAAAAGGATATTCTGATCCTCACAGCCACCTCCGGCGATACCGGAAAGGCCGCTTTGGAAGGCTTCAAGGATGTGGATGGCATCCGCATTTGTGTGTTCTATCCCCACGGGGGCGTGAGCGATGTTCAGCGGCGGCAGATGGTTTCCCAAGAGGGTAACAATGTGACAGTCTGTGCCGTCCGGGGCAATTTTGACGATGCTCAGACCGGTGTAAAGAATATCTTTGCCGCCTGTCAGGACAAGGAGCTGCCGGTGCGGTTGAGCTCTGCCAACTCCATCAACATCGGCCGGCTGGTGCCCCAGGTTACTTACTATTTCAAGGCATACCGGGATCTTTTGGATGCCGGAAAGATCGCTTTGGGCGAGGAAGTGAATTTCTCCGTCCCTACAGGTAACTTTGGTGACATTTTGGCAGGTTACCTTGCCAAGCGTCTGGGTCTGCCCGTGGGTAAGCTAATCTGTGCATCCAATGCCAACAATGTGCTGACAGACTTTATCCATACCGGTGTTTACGACCGCCGCCGGACACTGCACAAGACGGATTCTCCGTCTATGGATATTCTGGTGTCGTCCAATCTGGAGCGGCTGCTGTATCTGATGAGCGGCGACTGTGCTTTGGTGGCAAAGCTCATGAACGATCTGAACACCCAGGGCCACTACCAGGTGCCCGCGGAGCTGCTGGAAGAAATACAGCGGCAGTTCTGGGCCGGCTGGTGTGACGATGCCAAGGGTGCCGCGACCATCGCCAAGGTTTGGAAGGATAACGGCTACCTTTGCGATACCCATACCGCATCCGGATGGGCTGTTGCGGAAGATTATGTAAACCGAACCGGAGACAACCGCCCCATGGTAGTGCTGTCCACCGCATCTCCCTACAAATTCCCGGCAGCGGTGCTGGCAGCCATCGGCGAAACGGCCAAGGGCGATGAATTTGACCAGCTGGATCAGCTGAACGCAACTACCGGTGTGGCGATTCCCAAGAATTTGGCCGCCTTGCGGTCTATGCCGGAACGGCACAAATCCGTGATCGATAAGGATAAGATGCTGGATTTTGTTCTGGCACTGTAATTTAGGGGCATCCCTTGGCCCCCTCTGCGGAGGGGGCTGTCAGCCGAACAGGCTGACTGGGGGAGAGAAAACTACCCCTCAGTCAAAAATCTCTGATTTTTGACAGCTCCCCTCGCAAGGGGAGCCGGGGCGGCTTTGCCGCAGAAATTCCAAAGGAGAAATTACCATGAAAAAAGTAACCATTCGTGTCCCGGCGACTACCGCCAACCTGGGTCCCGGTTTTGACGCATTCGGCTGTGCATTGAGCCTGTATACCGATGTCACCTTTGAAGAAATGGAGTCCGGCCTGGAAATCACCGGCTGTGATGAGGCCTACGCCGGCCCGGATAACATGGCATATACCGCGTACTGTGCCGTTCTGGAATCCCTCAGCGAGGAGATCCGGGGCGTGAAGATCCACATTGATGCCCAGATTCCCATCTGCCGCGGTTTGGGTTCTTCCGCCGCATTGCTGGTGGCGGGTGCCATGGGTGCCAACGTCCTGCGGGGCAACAAGCTGTCCACCCAAGGCCTTCTGAACATCACCAACGCCATGGAAGGCCACCCGGATAATCTGGCACCGGCCTTTTTCGGCGGTCTGACCGCGTCCATGGTGGACAACGGTCTGCCGGTGTGCGTGAATTTCCCTCTGCACCCGGACTGGGAATTCCTTGCTTTGGTGCCGGATTTCGATCTGCCCACGCCTTTGGCAAGAAGTGTTCTGCCCACGGAGTACGACCGGGCGGATGCGGTGTATAACATCGCCCACGGTGCACTGGTGTTGAAGGCGTTGGAGCTGGGTGACGAGAAGCTTCTGCGTAACGCCATGCAGGACCGCATCCATCAGCCCTACCGAAAGAAGATGATCAAGGATTACGACCAGATCGAGGGCCTGATCCGTACCACCGGTGCGGCGTTCTGCGTCAGCGGTGCCGGCCCCACCTTGCTGTGCATCACCAGAAATCCCGGCTTGGAAAGCAAGCTGGCCAAGAAACTGGATGCCATCACCGAGGCAAACTGGCAGATGATCCCCCTGCACATTGAATTCCAGGGTGCCCACGTGATTGACGGAGAGTAATGAATGAAGCGGAGTTCGCATTTGCGAACTCAACATTTTCTTATTCCACTTCGGACATTTCCACTTTCATTTCCTTCTTGGGAATCAGGAAACGGCGGGTAGCGAACAGACCGGCGATACACAGCACGCAGGCCACATTGCCCAAGGGATCATTGTGGTTCAAAATAACGTGCCGGGAGATAGCCACGATCAGCACCTCCAAGGTATTTGCCGGAGTCAGGTCGATGAGCATTCGCACAAATTCCAAGCCGACCACAATGGTCAGAATGGTGTGCAGATATGTATCCAGGGATGCAAAGTACTCCCCAGGAACGGTGCACATACGATAAATCTCCAAACCAAGCATACCGATCAGCACGATCAGGGTCAGCACAGAAATGACGAATTCCAAAATATGCAGAATCTTCTGAATGACGGCGACAACTTTATGATGCATAAAAGGTCCTCCTCTTCGGCAGATAGATCCATTATATACGATATTTTCCCAAAAAGGAAGATGTTTTTTGTTCAGAAATTATTCACATATTGAAATAAAACCAGTTATGTGATAAAATAACAAAAAATCAGACAGGATGTGACCTTATGAAGATTCGCACCCAAAAGAAATCCTATGAAAAGGTAATGGCGTTGCCGCGACCCAAGCACCACAAACCCCTGCGTCCCAATTTTCTGTTGCAAACGGTGATCCGGGTTGCATCGTTACCGGATCTGTGGGCCACGGGCTTTACATTTACAAAGCATGACATGGACAAGGTCAAGGGCCAGCCCTGCCTGATCCTCATGAATCACTCCTGCTTTATGGATCTGATGATCATGTCCCGCATTTTTTATCCCCGGAAGTACGGCATTGTCTGTACTACTGACGGTTTTGTGGGCATGGAGTGGCTGATGCGGTTTTTGGGTTGCATTCCCACTCAGAAATTTGTCAGCGATGTGAGCCTGATCCGGGATATGGAGTACATGCTGAAAGAAAAAAAGACCAGTGTTCTGATGTATCCCGAGGCCAGTTATTCGTTTGACGGCACAGCCACCGCATTGCCCCGGAAGATGGGCGTTCTGCTGAAAAAACTGGGTGTGCCGGTGGTGACGGTGACCACCCATGGCGCATTCACCCGCCAGCCTTTGTATAACTGCCTGAGAAAGCGGAAGGTCAAGGTGACAGCCGATGTGCGCTGTCTTGTGACTGCTGAGGAACTGAAAACCAAGACCGTCCGGGAACTGGATGAAATGCTGGATGCGGTGTTTACCTTTGATGGCTTTGCCTGGCAACGGGATAACGGCGTGGAAGTAAAGGACAGCACCCGGGCAGATGGCTTGGAGCGGATTCTCTACAAGTGTCCCCATTGCGGCACAGAGGGGCAAATGGTGGGCAAGGGGACAACCCTGACCTGCAACCATTGCGGAAAATTCTGGGAAATGGATACCTTGGGCCAACTGCACGCTCTGGATGGAGAGACGGAGTATTCCCACATCCCCGACTGGTACGCCTGGGAACGCTCGGAAGTCCGCCGGGAGCTGGAAGCAGGTACTTACAGCCTGGAAACCGATGTGGACATCGGCATGATGGTGGATTACAAGGCCATCTACATGGTGGGTCAGGGACATCTGTCCCACAGCGATGAGGGCTTCCGGCTCACAGGTTGCGACGGAAAACTGGAATATTCCCAAGGTGCATTGGCCTGCTACGGACTGTATGCGGACTACTATTGGTACTCCATCGCAGATGTGATCTGCATCGGCAATGCGGACGCACTGTATTATTGCTTCCCCAAGGATGGTGCATCGGTGGCCAAGACCCGCATGGCCGCGGAAGAGCTGTATAAGATGAAGAAAATCAGAAAACCAAAAATTACCGAATAAGCAAACCCGCCTGCCGGATACTGGCAGGCGAGTAGTTTTTTATTCTATGTGGTCGTGGTTATTGATGTGGTCGATGCAGTAGCAATGGTAGCCGTTGCACCGGGAGCAGTAGCGGAATTCCAGTTCCGGATTTGTCACGTCCGTGCGGCCGCAGACGGTGCATTTGTGGGTGAAATCTTCTTTTTTGGGAGCAGGGCGGTAAGGACCGGCCTGGGTCCGGAATTGGATGACCTTGGGACCCTGGGGCGGTTTTTTCTTAAACAGCCGGGCCAGTTTGAGCCGGAAGGACATGGGCAGCAGGTTGATGATATCGCCGCCGGTAAACAAAAAGTAGTTGCCCAGTGCCACCAGGGGGAACAGGCAGTGGGGGAACAGCCCCAGACTGGCCAGGTTGTAGACTTCAATGCCGGTGAGCACCAGGTAAATCAAGGCAATGAGCCATGCCTTCACCGGGATGAGGAAGAAGATCATAAACTGGCTGTCCGGATGGGTGGTGGCGAAGGTGAGGATCAAGCTCAAATGCAGATAATAGGCCATGCCGGCATAGATGCCCTGAAAGGCTTCCACCGGGAAAATATAACCTCCGGTGATCACCGGTTCCACAGGGGAGAAAATCATGGCGAAAATATCCATCAGCACCACGCCGGACAGATAGAACATATTGAATTTCAACGTACCCATACTCAGTTCCACATGCCTGCCCAGCATATAGAAAAAGTAAAGGAAAATCAGCTCAAAAAATCCGCCGCCGGACTGGGTGAACACGTAGGTTATCAGCCGCCAAACCTGGCCCTGGAGAATTTTGATTTTGTCAAAGCACAGCAGTTCGTATAGAAAGCTGCCGCCATTAACCATGGACATCAAAAGCACGATGGCATTGCCTAAGGTAATGTAAAGCATCAGATTGGGAATACCCTTATCCCGGTTGCGGAGACAAAACCGGTTGAATTGGGTGCGTAGATTTTTCATTACGTACCTCCTGGTGAAAACTTGCCTTTATTGTAGCACATTTACAGGAAAAGTCTACCACAGAATTGTGAACAATAAAAGCAAAAAAAGAAGAAAATACTTGACAAATCCGAAAAAAACGATATAATAACCTAGCAAACTGCATATAAGCCTTATCAAGAGTGGTGGAGGGAACGGCCCGATGAAACCCGGCAACCTGTTAATTCAAGGTGCCAAATCCGGCGGCAAACGACAGATGAGGATTCGATAGACGCACATCGAGTCCCGATGTGCGGTTTTTTGTTGTAGAGAAAGGAACAAAAGTATGGAAAAAATCTTATTTACCTCTGAATGTGTGACCAACGGTCACCCCGATAAAGTGGCGGACTCCATTTCTGACGCCATTTTGGACGCTTGCCTGGCACAGGATCCCAATTCCCGCGTGGCCTGCGAGACTATGGTTACCACCAATTTCTGCCTGATCTGCGGTGAGATCACCACCAAGGCGACCGTGGACTACCCGGCAGTTGCCCGGGAAGCCATCCGCAAGATCGGCTATGTGTACGAAGGCGACGGCTTTGATGCCGACACCGTGGAGATTCAGTGCCGCATCCACACCCAGTCTGCGGATATTGCCCTGGGCACCAACGACGAAGTGGGCGGTGCCGGCGACCAGGGTATGATGTTCGGCGGTGCTTGCACTCAGACTCCCGAACTGATGCCCCTGCCTGTGGCTCTGTCCCGGGCACTGAGCAATCGGCTGACCGAGTGCATCCACTCCAACGACCTGCTTCGTGCCGACGGTAAGACCCAGGTGAGCGTGGAATATGACGAAAAGGGCAATGTGCTGGGCATCGATACCGTGGTGGTGTCTGTGATGCACAGCAAGGATTTTGAGATCAGCGAGCTGCGTCGTTATGTCCGTGAGGGCGTGATTGCTCCTGTGTTGGCAGACTACGGCTTTGATATTGCCAAGGTTTCCAACATTCATATCAACCCCACCGGCAACTTTGTCATCGGTGGCCCCAATGGTGACACCGGCCTCACCGGCCGGAAGATCATCGTGGATACTTACGGCGGCTATTTCTCCCACGGCGGCGGTGCGTTCTCCGGCAAGGACCCCACCAAGGTGGACCGCAGCGGTGCGTACATCGCCCGTTACATGGCCAAGAACCTGGTGGCTGCCGGTCTGGCGACCCAGGTGCAGGTGCAGCTGGCCTACGCCATCGGCGTGGCACAGCCCGTTTCTGTCCGGGTGGACAGCTACGGCACCGGCGTGATCTCCGATGAGAAGATGACCGAATTGCTGAGAAAGACTGTGGATCTGACCCCCGCGGGTATTATCCGCAAGTTGGATCTGCGTCGGCCCATTTATGCTCCTACTGCGGCCATGGGTCACTTCGGCGTGGAGGATCGTCCCTGGGAAAATACCGATTTGGCTCCGGTCTTGAAGGAACTGGCCGGAATCTGATAAAACGAAGCAGCTCTGCATCGCAGAGCTGCTTTTTTAAAACTCCGGAATGTAGGCAGAATCTGCTGAGTCCGATTCCTGGGTAAAGCCCTCCAAATCATTGAGGTACATCCAGCTGAGCACCGCTTCGTATTCTTCGACGGTGATGTGCCGGTCCATGGGGGCAGGCAGACCACCCATGGGGGTGTACTGACGCATCAGGCTCACCAAAACCTCGCCGGGAGCAAAGTGTTCGCCGATCCAGTCCAGCACTTTCAGAGAATTTTCTACATGCCCCGGCAAAATCAGATGGCGGATGATCACGCCCTTTACCACTTTGTCGCCGCTGTAGTGCACCGGGCCGGTTTGACGGAACATCTCCAAAATGGCAGCGGTGGCGGTGGCAAAGTAGTCGGAAATGCCGGATAATTCCCGGCCCAGGGCGTTGTCCGCGTATTTGAGGTCGGGTAGGTAAATGTCGATTTTTCCCGATAATGCCCGAAGAGTTTCTACCTTTTCGTAGCCGCCGCAGTTGTAAATCACAGGGACGGGCAGGGGGGATTCTAAGGCCGGCAGAAGTGTGGGCAGGAACTGTGTAGGGGTCACCAGGTCGATGTTTTCCGCCCCTTGGGCGATGAGGTTTTCCATTTCCCGCCGCAAAGCGGCACTATCCATGGGCGTGCCGGTGGGGGTATGGCTGATGCTTAAGTTTTGGCAGAATTTGCACCCCAACGTGCAACCGCCGAAGAAGATGGCACCGCTTCCGCCCTTTCCCGCAAGGGCCGGTTCTTCCCAATGGTGGAGCATGGTTTTGGCCACCAACGCCGTGTCCGGGCAACGGCAAAAGCCAAGTTTCCCATCTGTGCGGTCCACGCCGCAGGAACGGGGACAGAGTGTGCAGTTGGAATAAGTCATAAGATCACCTTTTTTATATTACCACAACACAGCCGGGGTTGCAAGAATGGCTTTATCCGTGATATAATGGAGCAAACAAAATGAGGAGAACGGACTATGCTGGAAAAAGGTAAAATTTACGAGGCACAAATCGTGGACTATACCTCCGAGGGGCAGGGAATTGCCAAGGTTGAGGGTTGTGCGGTGTTTATTCCCAACGCGATTTTTGGGGAAGTCTGCCGAATCCGCATCGAAAAAGCGGCCAAGACCTGGGCATCCGGCAAGATCGTGGAGATTTTGGAGCGTTCGCCCCATCGCATCAACCGGGCCTGCCCGGTGGCAAAGCTCTGCGGCGGCTGTGCCTTTCATCATATGGACTATGCTGAGGAAAGCCGGATGAAAGCGGAGCGGGTGCGGACTTGTCTGAACCGCATCGGCGGCGAAAGCTTGGAAAATGTGCCGATTCTGGCCGCACCTACCTGCGAGGGGTATCGGAACAAGGCTCAGTATCCCGTCTCCGTGAAAAAGGGCAAGGCCATTGCCGGGTTTTTCCGGGCGGGCAGTCATGATGTGGTGGAAAACCAGCGGTGTCTGATTTTGCCGGAAGAGAGCGATGCGGTTAAGGATATCGTCATAGATTATGTAAACCAATATAGGGTCATGCCCTATGACGAAAAAGCACACAAAGGGCTGCTCCGCCATATTTATGTCCGCCGGGCGGCGGTGTCCGGGCAGATTTTGGTGTGTTTGGTGCTGAACGGACGCAGATTGCCCAAGCCGGAAGTGCTCATTGAGCGGCTCAAAAAAGTGCCCGGATTTACCACGCTGGTGATCAGCGTGAACACAAAGGTGGGCAACAGTGTGCTGGGGGATGAATTTATCACCCTCTACGGTCCGGGATATATTGAGGACACCCTTTGCGGTCTGACGTTCCGGCTGTCGCCCCGGTCTTTTTATCAGGTGAATCACCATCAGGCTCAGCGGCTGTATCAGGCGGCTATTGACCGGGCGGAAATCACAAAAAACGACACGGTTTTGGATCTTTACTGCGGCGTGGGTACCATCACCCTGGCCATGGCCAAAGCGGCGGGCAAGGTCATCGGCGTGGAAGTGATCCCCCAGGCGGTGGAAGATGCCCGGGATAATGCCAAACGCAACGGCATCGAAAATGCAGAATTTTTCTGCGGTGATGCGGGTCAGGCGGCACTGGAACTGGAAAAACAGGGCGTTAAAGCCGATGTGGTGGTGGTAGATCCGCCCCGAAAGGGCCTGAATGCGGATACCATCGAGGCCTTGCACCGGTTTGCTCCCCGTCGGATCGTGTATGTGTCCTGCGACCCGGCCACTTTGGCCCGGGATGTGGCACTACTGAAAGAGCGTGGCTACCGGGTAAAGGACGCGGTGGCGGTGGATCTGTTTCCAAGGTGCGCACATGTGGAGAGCATTGTTTGTTTGAGTAGGGAAAAGGCCGTCGATTATGCCCACATATCCGTTCATACGAAAGATTTGCAAACAAAAATGAACTAACCAGAAAACTTGAATTTAACGGGGGTGAGTTCTTTGAAACGAGAGGATGCATTTTACCATAAAATTATGCTGATGACTGGCTTGGATGACAGCTATGATGAATGGTTAAACCATTATTTAGAATTTGAAAATCCTTTAAGCAGCATTGTTCTGAAACTTGCTTGTTGTGGTTCCGATATTAACAAAACTATTTCTGTGCTTCATAATTTCTGTGCGGAACAGCCGTTTGACGAAGCGGTTGTTTGCGATAGGTTGAGATTGTTTTTCAAGGATGCATATTACGCAAACAGAATGAGCAAGGAAGAAATATCATCTACTATGTACCGCTTGGCCCTTAATGTTGGCGACCCTGGAGAATTTGATATTCAATTATGGGAGAGTATGTATTATCTGGATTATTTTTATTCCTTGGCTAAAGATGGGATAATTTCTTGGGAAAGCTTCGATTTTGCTTTTTTCTCATATCTGGATAACGGAACACCCCTCGATTCAAATCTTATTTGGAGCAAACATATCGTAAAGAAGCCATCGTTAGTTAATAGAATTAAAAGCATGTTCAAAAAATGATTTCATCTAACTGTTCACCAAATTCCAATATATCAAACTCTATGGTAGACTCCCTACCTAAAGGGACAACTGTGGAATCCATCGTGTGTCTGGAAAGGAAAAATGAAAGATAAAAAGGCGGCACCCACCACGGGTGCCGTCTTTATCTGTTCGACATATTGGAATTTGGCAGTCTCTTATTCTAAACCAAATTACCAATGGATTTTTCACCTGTTACCCACTCTCCAAGATGATTTGCCCACTTTTCAGTAAAAAAGGAGCCATAGGGAATCTGCTTATCTCTACGCTTTCTTCCACCTAAAAAGGCCCACAATGTGGAAGGTATTCCAATGACAACCAAATATAGCGGTCCTAACATGAGAGATTGAATCGTGTGTCCGTATTCATGAACTAGGAGTTGATTTGAAAGCTCTTTAATGCTCATTTGTCCCTCATATTTCTTTGCAAAAGAAGGTTCGGCAGTAACAAATACAAATAACCCCAATGATACACTTGTCTTCGATTCCCAAACAGTAACTAATGCCCCATGATACCAAAAATGTTTATTCTTATAGTGTACCAGAAACACAATGAAGCCTAATAGTGATTGAAAAAATCCCCATGTGCATTGCCATATTTTGTACATCATCAATCTCATAGAAGCCTCCGTCAAATTCAAGTTTATCGGTGCGTTCATTTTACCACCCATCACCCCGAAAATCAATGGTCTGTTATTCTCATGTTCTATATTACTTTTGAAAACAAAAGTAATATTGGGGTTGCAAGGGAACGCCCTGCCCCATGAACAAAGCACAGCTTTGTCTAGTGGGTTAGACTTTCCTCTGGGCTGTGAAACCCGAGCGAAGTCGCAGCAGCCGCCCTGCACCTAATGTTCCTCCTGAAAAGGAACAGGCAATCGTTGAAGTCTTGCGGCATTTCAAAGAATAGCCCTAAATACAAACCGAAGGACACTTGGAGCTTATCTCCGAGTGTCCTTTGAATCTTTTACATGGTTCGACAGTATAATGCAAAATCAACTATAAACAGGAGGTTTTGCAACAGAAGAACGAATAAGGTTTTTTGCATTCTACAAACAAAGACATCATGCATTTAGCTCTTTATGCATGAATTTGTGCAACCGGGCGTGAAATTTGGCGTATGGGTGAAAGTGCACTTAAATTTTATAAGGAGGAATGCAGATATGCTTCTTACAAAAGAAGTGACCATGAATCTGAACTACCGCGGCGTGCCCGTTGTGCTGGATGTACTGCAAGGGGATAGTGCCCGGGCATTGCGTATCCGTTTTGCGGCGGGAGAAAATGCATGGGAAATTCCGGCGGATGCACAAATTGTAGTGCAATACCAATGCCAGGATGGGGGCGGCGGTGTATTCGACTCACAGTCCGATGGGATGTGTGCATATTCTGTTGACGGTGACACATTGACGTTGTCGCTGCCGTCTGAACTCTGTGCGGTCCCCGGAAATACCGATTTGCAGGTCAGCATTCTCAGCGAAGGCCAACAGATATCCACCTTTCCGGTAAAATTGCAGGTATCGCCCCAGGTCAATGCGGCCATTGCCGCAGGGGACTACATAAATCTGCAGCAGTGGCTGGAAGCACAGTTGGTTCAGGAGCAAATCGTGGAAAAGGTTCTGGCAGCGTTGCCCAACGGAGATGAGGTGGCGTACTGATGGGAATCATTACGACGGACAATAAGCATTACAGTACCATCGCAGATGCAATTCGCCGCAATAAGGTGACAGAGGAAACGTACACACCGGTGCAGATGGCGGATGAGATCGACAATGCTTGCACTGTACAGTATGAGATCGGTTTCAGCGAGGGAATGCAGGCAGGGCACCGAATTGAGCAAGGCGTGTTTACCTTGGAGACGGATAGCAACAGTATCGCCCTAAATATTCCATCGGGAGCGAAAATGATCGAGATCGTCCCCCAGGGAAAGCCTGCCGTAAGCACAAATACGCCTATCCCCGTGAGTTATCTGTTTGCGGCAGAGTGTTTCCAAAACAACAACGTTGCTTATCCGGGGACAGGGGCTGTCGTGGAGTATGACTGCTATGGTTTCCATACTACTGTTTTTGAATATAATACCAAAGGCGGTTTCTCGATTGACCTGGGCGAATATCTGTTTTTCGAGGCCGGTATGCCGTATTTATGGACGGCACATTATTGGCAGGAATAACGCGTTCATACTTTGTGAAAGGAGATGGTTTGGATGCAAAAAACTGCAGATGGTCTGGTTGCTTATGCGAAGGCACAGCTGGGAAGACCCTACTGGTACGGCACTTTTGGGCAAACAGCAAGCGAAAGCCTGTATACCCAGAAGAAAAAACAATATCCCAAGCAATATACCTGGGAATATGAGGCCGAAAAGGAAAAAGTGCATGACTGCGTGGGGCTGATCAAAGGGTATCTTTGGTGCAAGGATCCCGAGGATGGGGAGCCGGTCTATGACAAGGCTCAGGATAAATCCGCAAATGCCATGTACACCGCCTGCAAAACGAAAGGGCAGATGGATACCATGCCGGATGTGCCGGGGATTTTAGTATTCTTCCCGGGGCATGTGGGGGTGTATATCGGGGACGGCGAGGTAATTGAAGCCAGATCCCGGCGTTACGGTGTGTACAAGACCAAACTGGCACAGCGGCCATGGAAGACTTGGGGTTACTGCCCCTATGTGGTGTATGAGACCAAGAAAACGGTGAATGTGCAGCTTCCGGTGCTGAAAAAGGGTGCAAAGGGGTCTTCGGTCAAGGCCATGCAGATGCTGCTGCTCGGCCACGGTTTTACCATGGGCGAACACGGTGCGGACGGTTCTTTCGGCGGTGCAACGGATTCCGCCCTGAGAGAGTATCAGAACAACAATGGGCTGAGTGTGGATGGCTCTTGCGGCCGCCGCACGTGGGAAAAACTATTGGGCCTGAACTAAGGAGGAAGACGATGGATCTGGAACATGAGCGGCGATTGACCCAAGTGGAACAACGGTCCAAGTCCAACACCCGCCGCTTGGAGAAATTAGAGGCGTCCACTGAGGCCATCAGCCGCCTGGCCACATCCATGGAAGTGATGGCAAGCAAACAGGAGCAGGTGGCGGAAACGGTGGAAAAGCTGGACGGAAAAGTTACCGCTTTGGAAGAAAAACCGGTAAAACGGGCGGATGGTTTGGTGGACAAAATTATCTGGGCGGTTTGTGCGGCTGTGATCACATTTGTATTGGCCCAAATCGGACTGTAAAGGGGGATACAGGGGAATGAAAATGTGCGACAAAGTGTATGATGTATTGAAGTGGATTGCAATGGTGGTGCTGCCGGCTCTGGGTACACTCTATTTTGCGTTGGCTGGTATTTGGAATCTGCCTTATGCAGAGCAGGCAGTGGGCACGGTGACGGCGGTGGACACGTTTTTGGGCGTGATGCTGGGTGTCAGTTCCATACATTATAAGAAACAGTAATATGTGAAGCCTTCAATGTGAAGAGGAGTTTTTCTTTTTTGTGCGGTATAATCGACCTCTGCTTGCAGATACTAACAGCGTAATTTGTAAAATGATTGTAGGCAGACAAAAGGCTTCTCCTCGAGGAGAAGCTGTCAGCGGAGCTGACTGATGAGGTGGAATTGTGGCAACACCTCATCCGACCTCGCTGATGCTCGGCCACCTTCCCCTCAAGGGGAAGGCTTTTAGAAATGTAAAAGGAGAAAGATATATGAAGGCAACAGGAATTGTCAGAAGAGTGGATGCTGGTGTTATAATAACACCAACGAAATACATAGAAAAAGCGAGGTGGACTCCACCTCGCTTTTGCCGTTAAATAAACAAACCCCAAACAAAGGACAGCACAAGGGATACCACCACCGGAATGATGCAGGACGTAACGCAAATATCCAGATATGATTCCTTATGCTTACAGTTGGAAACCGCCAAAAGAGTCAGCACCGCTCCATTGTGGGGCAGAGTATCCAGACCGCCGGATGCGATGGAAGCGATCCGGTGTAGGTATTCTGGGCTGAGGCCGAGTTCGGCTGCTTTCGCTAAGTACTGGGGACCTAAGGCTTCCAATGCGATGGACATACCGCCTGAGGCTGAGCCGGTAGATCCGGCAAGTACATTGACCGCTACAGCCTCGGAAAACAGAATGGAGCCGGGCATATTAAGCATGGCGTTCTTCAGTAAAACAAAACCAGGCACGATCTTGACCACAGAGCCAAAACCCACAGCACAGGCGGTGTTCATAATGGCCGGCAAAGAACCGCTGGCACCCTCGTTGACTGCCGGAAGCAGAACCTTCAGCTGATGGACATTCATCAGGCAGGCTGCTGCGATGCCGCCCAACAGTGCCACAACGATTGCCTCACTGGAGGACCATTCGGCTATGCCGTATTGTTTCAGCAACCCCGGCAGCACATTCAGCATAAGTACGACAACCAACAGCGGAACAAGTCCGCAAAGCCAGTGCCATTTGGGCTGTTCCCGGGTAGCGGCAGGAGACTCCTTATGTTTGGGATCCTCCACAAAATGCAATCCCTTTTGTCTGGCTTTTTTCGCACGCCACTCCAAGTAGATGTATCCGGGTACGGCGATCAGTGCCGCTGCAATCAGGCCCATCATCGGTGCAGCAGCGGCGGTAGTGCCGTAATAAGAGGTGGGTATAATGTTTTGAATCTGGGGTGTGCCGGGGATACAGGTCATGGTAATACCAAAGGCACCGAAAGCGATAGCACCGGGGAGTAAGGTGCGGGGAAGATCCGCCTCGCGGTAAATGGCATAACCCATGGGATAAACCACAAACACCACAACAAAAAGGGAAATACCGCCGTAGGTCATCAGCAGGCAGGGTAAGACTACCGCAAGGATCGCATACTTGGAGCCAATTAGGGAAATCAGCTTGTTGGCAAGAGAACGGGCAGATCCGGTCAAGTCCATAATTTTTCCGTAAACTGCACCTAAAAAGAAGGCAGGAAACCAGGAAACGATATAGGCTGCCGTTCCCCCGATATATTCCTCTAAGTAGGTCTGAAGAACATTGAGCCCGCCAAGCACTGCAACCAAAGCGGCACAAACCGGTGCAACCCAAATAATAGAATGTCCTTTATAGGCAAGAAAAATTAACAAAATCAAGCCCAGGACAATGCCGATCAAAGAAATAATTGGTATCATAATAAATTCCTCCAAATAGAATTTTACATATTATACCACAATAATTATCAAAAGTAAATCCAACGGTATAATCTCCTGCCTTTTACAGTGTAGCGTTACAATTGATGTGAGACCAAGAGTATAGAAAAAGGCGATTGAGTTCGTTAGAATAAAGTTACCACACTCAACACTAACGAAAGGAACTCAACCGCCATGAATAGTGTAGCACAAAAATCCAAAAAGAACAAGA
>JAZOBY010000103.1:0-2078 GCA_045596215.1 Faecousia sp. | reverse complement strand
TTTTTGTACCTTCGCCCAGCCGCTTCAAAACTGATTCAGTTTTTCCGGTTCCCGCCCGGCCCAGAAGCAATGTCAGCATTGTGCTCCCTCCTGATCAGAATGGATCGCCGGTCAGACCGACCGGCGGCGTTTGCGTTTTTTCCCAATGGGTTGGCATTGATAACATTCGGCCTTGGTGGCCAGATAAAATTCCCGCATGGTATTTTGCGTAATGGCGGGAATCGCCACGCGACCGCGCCATTTCCCGTCTTCCCCAATATCCAGCGTCAAGCGGCAAAGAAACCATCCGTGCACCGGACAGCAAAAATCCGCATAATACTTTTCCGGCACGGCGCTGGTCCAGGTCTGGATCCACATCTTTCTGCCACAGTGAGGACACATGGCCCGACGGCTGTCTCTTGCTTCCAGCACCGCTTCCTTCCCGGAGAAGGGCCCCACCCGCCGACGAGGCTGACGTGGAAATTTCTCATCGGACAGACGCTGGAGCCGCCGCGGCAGCGCACAAAGCATCAGTCCTCCCTCAGGGATCCACTCTCCTACAAGGGCGGTATACAGCGCATCATACAGAGCATCATGGCAATCAAAGCAATCAGGGATTCCGCAGTATTCCACCGCACGGTACAAAGCGATGCGCAGTTTGCTGCCCAGCAGGTTTGAAAAGGATACCTGAATGTCATAGACCTTCTCCATTTCCGGCGTGGAGACATCCCAATAGGCGCAATTGCGGCGCAGCACCTCCACATCACTGTTGCCCCAGGCCGCAAACAAACGCTCATCACCGCACCAATGGCGAAAAGAGCCCATGGCCTGCGGAAAATCCTGTTCCGCACACAGAAAGGTCGGCATATCCAACACCTCCCGCGCCGCAACTCCCAGTTCTTTGTGGACACTGGGCCGGATATTTACACGGAATGTATCTATGATTTTTCCTCCCAGATGATCCAATCGCACCGCGCCAATCTGCAGAATCTCATCCAGACGGATCTCATCACATCCGTGATTCCATTCAATGTCAAAAACGATCATGTAAACTCCAATTTCCTGTAAAATTCTTATAAAAAAGATACCACGGCAGAGCGTCCTGTGTCAATGAATGAAGCACACCGCAAACGCAGTGTGCTTCAAAGAATTTATAAGGATTTTTACAGTTTCCTGCAGTAGCGTAGGTCCACGCAAATGGTATCGTGAGGAAACGGAATATCCGCATGGGTCCCATCCCATGCAAACCCGTTTCGTTCATAAAAGCGGCGGGATTTTTCGTTTTCCCGCAGGACGAACACAAATGCGTTCTTATGTCCATTCTCTTTCAAGCGACGGCAAGCCTCCTCCAACAGGATTGCGCCGTACCCATTTGCCCGCTCATCAGGATGGGTATAGAACGAGGTGATCTCTCCCCAACCTTCATAAGCGTCGTTGTCAAACTTGCAGACCTCGCCCGGATTGTAGTTTTCCATGCGTGCGGGGCCAAAGTTGATGCAGGAAACGGGGGTGTTTCCTCTGTAAAGCAAAAGCCCTGTATATGTCTTGTCTTTCCAGTTCTTTCGGAATACATCCACCCAGCGGTCATCTGTAATTTCACTAGCCATAAAATCAGCCGGCACAGCATCCACATAGGTATCCCGCCAGCCAAGGGCATGAATGAGACTCATGGTCCGAAAATGCTCTTCGGTGCAGGCTTCAATAATCCTCAGCTGCTCCGTCATACTGTCGCAGTCTCCCGCTCTTCGTTCATTTGCTCCTGCTTGGCCAGCGCCTTGGCATTGGCCAGCATGAGTTTGATGCGGTTTTCCTGATTGATCTTGGTGGCACCGGGGTCATAGTCGATGGCTACGATGTTGGAATAGGGGTAATCATCCTTCAGGCGTCGGATCATACCCTTGCCCACGATGTGGTTGGGCAGGCAGCCAAAGGGCTGGGTGCAGACGATATTGGGCACGCCGGTGTGAATCAGTTCCAGCATCTCAGCGGTCAGCAGCCAGCCTTCACCCATCTTGTTGCCCTCGCCCAGATAACCCTGGATCAGCTGACGCAAGTCCTCGAAGGTACCGGGTGCACGGAAGCCGCCCTTCTTCATGGCT
>JAZOBY010000102.1:0-3340 GCA_045596215.1 Faecousia sp. | reverse complement strand
CTTGTCCGGATCCACATCGATCTCCCAACCGATGCAGCAGCTGTGTCGGCAGCTTCCGGCAATGCAGTGAAAGTCTTTGTAGTAATCCGGTGTAAACTGACACATGATATTTCCCCCAATCTGAAAGAGATAATACCACGCCGGTGCCGTAGTGGCAAGACAAAACGATTCGAGGGCAATATGTTTCTGACTATTAGGAAATGTAAGATTTAGTCCCCCAAAACAGAGAATCATCGCCAGAAGAAATATCGTTAAATGAATTGGGGGCGGATAACAATTTTTTAGCTCCTATTATATGTGAATGGCCACCAGTATTTTGACTGGTGGCCATTATACGTATTGCTAGTAGCAAAGACAACCCCTGGCTATGCCGGGGGTCCAAAAGAGCTTGTAGCGAGGAAAAGAGTAGACAATAAAAAACTCCCCATTAAAGTAGAGGTGGTTTGCCGACCACATAACTACCGAAATGAGGAGGACCTTATCGTGAAAGATAAAGACATAAGTAGTTTAGAGCATACGAGTTGGCGGTGTCAATACCATGTTGTGTTTGCGCCGAAATATCGAAGGATGGAGATTTACGGACAAATTAAGCAGGATATCGGAGTAATTTTGAGGAAATTGTGCCAGCAAAAAGGAATTGAGATAATTGAAGCAGAAGCGTGTCCGGATCATATCCATATGCTGCTAAGTATACCGCCCAAATACAGTGTATCCCAAGTAATGGGATATCTGAAAGGGAAGAGTAGTTTGATGATATTTGATAGGCACGCAAATTTGAAGTACAAATATGGGAACAGGCATTTCTGGGCACGAGGTTATTACGTGGATACAGCAGGACGCAATAAAAAGCAAGTAGCAGAGTACATCAGGAATCAGTTGTCGTCGGATCAGATCGCAGATCAAATAGGAATGAAGGAATTTGTTGACCCGTTTACGGGTCGCGAGAACAAGAAGGCGTAAAAATAACCCCTTAAGGGGTGGCCCGAAAAAGGAATGCGGTCGGCAAACCTTTCGGGGTCCCTTAAGGGGTGTTGTCCGAATAATGCCCTTCTAGGGCTTACTCAAGCCCCCGGCTTAGCCGGGGGTTTTGACTGGTGATTAGTTATTTTCAGTAACCATGGGAATATGGCCGTGCTCCAGTTTCTTAATGTCGAAAGAAGAACTGGCAAGCAAGTAATCGATCAAAGCGGCGGCGGCCAGACAGGGAGGGGACTGTCTGGAAAAATGCAGCAGGTATTCCGATTTTAAAAGGGGTTCGGTAATTTGCAGAGGACGCAAGTCGGGTACTTTTTTGTATTGTCGTTCACCAAGAGAGGAAACTACGGCAATGTACGGCTCGTGCTGAATCACTCTGAACAGAGCGAGAAGATCTTCGGTGCAGAAATTTCGTGCCTTTGCTTCTTCGGTTTGGGAAATGGCGTTGGAATATATGCTTTGTCCGACGACATCCAGTTTCCGTTGGAAAATAAGCGGGTACGATGCAAGTTCTTTCAGATTGTGAGCAGATCCGGTCAGATGTGCAAGAGGGGGACCCACAAGCAGAACATCTTCAAATACGCCCAGACTGTATCCTTCCAGATTTTCCGGCTTCCACTGGGAGATGGGAGCGTCGTCCAAACGGTGATCCACGGCGAAAGAAGCCGGGCGGTGCCCCAGAGAAATATCCACCACACCCTGATCCAACAGAGTACAGATCATACTGCGCTGCGCAATACAGGAGTCGATAACAAATCCGGGATAGGCATCCAGAAAATCTTTCAGGTAGTCGGAAAGAATGGTCTGGGTAGAGTGGGTATTGTAATTGACACGGATGATACCGCCGTCCAGATTACGCAGGCGTTCAGCTTCCGACTCGGTTTTCAGAAGAGCTTTCATGCCCGGTTCCAGCTGGCGCAAAAGATATTCACCCTCGTGAGTCAGACGAACACCGCGGGAATGGCGGAAGAACAGATGGAAGCCAAGCTGTTCTTCCAGTCGCCGTAGTTCTTTGGTGACGGTAGGCTGACTCAGATGAAGTTCCTCAGCTGCACGTGAAATGCTTTTGTGTCGTGCGACCGTGTGAAAGATTCTTAGATATTCCAAATTTAGTGCCATGGAGTCACTTCCTTTTGCGGTATGCATTCCGGCTATGACCAGAATAGAAGATTTTCATTTCACATTTTTCTTTCGGTACTATAAAATGTAACAAAACAGGCAAGGAATTTCAAGCATAGTTTGAAGAAATTGGCTTTAGTGGCCAAAAGGAAGAAAACCTTGACTGTTATGCCGTTTATCTACAATGCGTGGCAAGTATAGCAAAGCTCTCAAAGCGCAAAACAGAGGAGGATCAACATGTGGAAATACGTGCTTAAGCGATTGCTTTGGATGATCGTAATTGTGATAGGTGTGGCGTTTGTCATTTTCACAATTCTGTATTTTACGCCCGGTGATCCCGCTGCACTTCTTCTGGGCGAGGAGGCATCCATGGCCGAACGAGCAGAGTTACACACAAAGCTCGGTTTGGATGACCCCTACATCGTGCAGTTGGGCCGATTCCTGTATGACACATTCATTCGATTTGACCTTGGCCAGTCCTGGCTGTATGGCGTGAACGTGATGGACGAGCTGGCGGCCCGCCTGCCCCGAACGGTTGGCATTGGTCTTGCTACCATGTTCCTGACTGTGATGATCGGCTATCCCTTGGGTATTCTAGCTGCCCGCAATCACGGTAAGTGGAAGGATTACGGCATCATCGGTATTTGTATGGTGTTTGTGTCTCTGCCCGGTTTCTGGATCTCTCTGGAGTGTGTGGTTATCTTCTCGGTTGTGCTGGATTGGTTGCCCTCCAATGGTATCGGATCACTGGCCCACTATGTGCTTCCTGTTCTGACCGGTATCTTCGGTGGTATCGCCAGCAATGCCCGTCAGATTCGATCCTCGGTGCTGGAGACCATGCGTGCCGACTTCATCACGACGGCCCGTGCAAAAGGTCAGACCGAGCGCAAGGTAGTTATGAAGCATATGCTTCCCAACGCAATGATGCCGGTCATTACCAGTCTGGGCGGCGCCCTGTCCCACATCGTGGCCGGCTCCACCCTGACCGAAAAGATCTTCAGTATCCCTGGCGTGGGCCTGTACCTGCTCAACGGCATCAGCTACCGTGATTACCCCGTGGTCCGCGGCTGTACCCTGTTCCTGGGCGTGTTCTCGGCCATCGTGATGCTGCTGGTGGACCTTTGCTATGCATGGCTGGATCCGCGCATCAAGGCTCAGTACGCCAACCAGGGAATTAAGTTTAAGAAGGGGGCGAAGGCATGAACGCAACCGTGACAGCTGAAAAGAAAAAAGTAAAACAGCGCAC
>JAZOBY010000101.1:0-1583 GCA_045596215.1 Faecousia sp. | reverse complement strand
TGGCAAGGTGACGCTCTACCACTGAGCCACTCCCGCATATTTTGTTTGAAAAAGCTAATGGTGCCTCCGGGTGGAATCGGACCGCCGACACAGGGATTTTCAGTCCCTTGCTCTACCGACTGAGCTACAGAGGCAAATGGTTTAGTCACGGCTCAATCTCCAAGGGATTTTAAAGAAAAGTGGCGACCTGGAAGGGGATCGAACCCTCGACCTCTAGCGTGACAGGCTAGCGTTCTAACCAGCTGAACTACCAGGCCATAATTTCTTTCTGATAAACCGCTTCACTTATCAAGCGAAGGTTATTATACACCACTTTTTTTCAAAAGTCAATACTTTTTTTGAAATTTTTTTAAATTTTTTTGAAATTCTTTTTGTAGCATTGCTAAATCCTTTGGAAATCAAGGAGTTTAAAGAAATATCAGAGGAAAAAACACTGTATTTTTCCCCGGTGAACTCGTCATATTTTGCTAAAAATAAGAAAAAATCTACAACTTTGTAAAAATTTGTAAAATAATATTGACTTTTCTTCTATCTTACGTTATAATATAAAAAAAGAGAGAAGAATGTTAGAATTTGATAAAGGAGTTTTCGTATGATCGCAACAGGCTTGACCCGAAGAATTGATAAGCTGGGCAGAATTATGGTGCCGAAAGCCATCCGCAGTGAATACGGTATCAGTGAACATACCCCGGTTGAAATTTTCACCAGAGGGGAATTTATTGTGATTAAAAAATATACCGTTTCCGATGGCGATATCCAGTCCCGTTATCACACAGACAACGTGGGCAGAATTGTGCTTCCCAAAGCCATCCGTAAGCAGTTTGGTCTGGCGGAGTGTGATGATTTTGTGGAAATTTTTACCGAAGAGCAGAGCATCCTTTTAAAAAAATATGAGCGAAGCTGCGTCATTTGTGGAAATAATGAAGGACTTATGCAGATTCGGGATAAGAAAATCTGCAAAGAATGTGTGGCAGAAATTCTTCGCAAGGCAGGGAACTGATCCCGGATTTTTAGGAACCGTAATCCGAAAGGGTTGCGGTTTTTTTGTGTAAAAAAAACATCTGTTAGGATACATTTGTCCAAAAAGACTTCTTTTTCACAGAAAAATCGACTTAAAATACAAATAATCCGACCAAATGTATAAATAAATTGCCGAGAGAATATGCTAATATAAACGTAACGGAAACTCTTTTCCTATAAAAAGAAAGAAAAACATGTTTCCAAAAAAATCATTTTGAAAGCAGGTCTTATGCTATGGCAGAGTACAATTTAAAGGAAATCATTGGTAAATTTAATATTACCGATGGTGCAACCCCGTACGGAAAAGGTCATATTAACGACACTTACTTATCCAACGCATGTGAACCCCGATACATTCTTCAGAGAATTAACAACAACGTATTCAAACGTCCTCAGGATGTTATGGAAAACATTGTTCGTGTTACCGCTCATCTGAAAAAGAAAATCATTGAAGAAGGCGGAGATCCCAAAAGAGAAACTCTGAATTTGGTAAAAACTCATGACGGTGAGCCTTATTATGTAACCGCTAAGGGTGATTACTTCAGAATGTATGAATTTATCGA
>JAZOBY010000100.1:0-2195 GCA_045596215.1 Faecousia sp. | reverse complement strand
TTTGCAGCCTTCAGACTGTCGGCATCAATACCGAAAGTCAGATACTTGGTTTTCACCAAGCCGTTGTTGCCCCTGGCAAGCTGGTTTTGCAGCATTTCCGCATACTCGGTACGGATGCTGTCAAAGTCATCCCCCTGGGGCGGGATGGTAATACTTTGAGCAAAGGACTCCTGGGAAGCGGTCAGATTCACAAAAGAAAGCTGGAACTTCACGGAGCTGTCAAAGTAGTTGAGGAAGTCACACCAACCGTCGAAGATCTCCTGCTTGTCCTCGTTGCTGGAGAGCTGGTAGTTGATGTCACGGAATTGGATGGTTTTGGTGAAATGCGTTTCCGTGACCCGGCAAATTCCGTCGGGTCGCATACGCAGATAAGGGATGCTGTCCTGGGCGGAAATCTCTTTCTTATCCGTCTTTTTCGCTCTTGAGATAGCGGCCTGTATAGCCTTTCTTTCCGCGCGGGACAGTTTCTTTGCGCCGGACAATGTTATAAACCTCCTTATCTAACTGGTTTTGCCGCTCGATCACGGCATAGAAATTGTTGGTTTTGTAAAGGCGCTGCTTCGGACGCAAAAAGACAGAGCGGATCATGTTCCGAAGAATGACCTCCAAATGCTGACCGTTCTTTTCGTACAAGGCGAGAAGAAAGGCAGGCAGCATCGTGAAGATCATCAGCAAGGTTGCCATGGTGTTGCCCAGAGGTTCTTTTGTGAGAAAGAACAAAGGCACACCGATCAGCAGACCGCCGCCGAAACAGATAAGCTGCCGTTTGGTCAGATTAAACAGCACCTTGGTTTTGACTTTTGTTAGGTCTTTAGGAACAGTTACATAGGGCATCCGTAGCCCTCCTTTACTTGATTTTGAAGCATCATGCCATCCTTAATGAGCATTGAATACAGACTTTGCCAAGCTGCCGGTCTTGAACAGACTGAAGCACAGCAGCACCGTGTATCCCATGCAAGTCCAGATAGCAGAACTGATGTCGGTAGATACGGCGATATTCTGAACCAGGACTGCGTATATTGCCACGCAGACAACGATCAAAAATGCCTGGAATCCAAGGGCAAGCAGAGAACGGAGGTAGTTCTGTCCCATCTGACCCCATTCCCGGTTGACCATTGTGGCCATGGGGATCGGGGCAACAGAAGTGACCAAGTACACCTCGATCATGCGCCCGTAGATTACGATGAAGATGCAGATGGTGATTGCCCAAGTGCAGATGCCAACGAATAGGGATTGGAACCACAGACCGAATAGTGGCCCGATGTCCATGTCCATCAGCCTGTCCTCCATATCAACCATCAGCGTGGTTATGTCTATGTTGGTGTTACCAACGATCACTCCCGCCGCTGACGATACAACGCTTTGCGCCGCATCGAATATACCCATGACGATAGTCCAGGTATTTGTGACAATAAGGACGGCTGCGGCACTTTTGAATACCCATTTGAAGAACATCCAAGTGTCCACATCGTTAAGGTTGTTTTTGTCGGTTATGAGCTGGATCAGCTCCAAGGTCATTACGAATGCCAGAATTGCACCGGCGATGGGAAGAATCACAGAGTTTGACAGGTTTTGGATCATGTTGAAGATCCCGCTGTTCCAGGCTTGGGGTGTCAAACCGACTTCGCCGACAATCTGGCTGACCTGCTGGTTGGTTGAGTCGAACATACCGGTTAGGTTGCTGATGATACCGCCGACAAGCACTTCTTTCAGCCACTCTGTGATGCTTTCCCAGATCATATCCATAGAGTCGCCTCCAATACATTAAGTTGTCGGGTGAGTGGTGGGTTCTACACGCTCACAGAAAACCAAATACCGCTGCCTGCCACCGGATGCGTAGGGGTGGCAAGTGAGTAAGGTCAGCAGCTCCCGTCCGTCCTGGATCAAGATTTGTTCTACCTCATAGGGGTAGATAATCTTGATTTCCACCACCTTGTAGGTCAGCGTTTCCCACAAGTTCGTGATGGTGATTTCATCCCCCAGACGGAGTTTTTCGATGTAGCGAAAATAGCTGGCACCGGAATAACCACGGTGACCGGCAATCACGCAGTTGGTGTTTTCGCCGCCGATGGGCAGGCTGGTCTGGCTTAGATGTGCCGCACCCTCAGCCATGTGGGAATCGGTTGCACCAAGGAAGATGGGCATTTCCAGATCCATAGCCGGAATGGAAATGACACCAAAGGTTTCATCCTCTA
>JAZOBY010000099.1:0-2747 GCA_045596215.1 Faecousia sp. | reverse complement strand
GAATGGGGTGTGGAGACCGAGGGCAAGGATATCTATGATCTGGCCCACGAGATGGCTGAAGTTGGTCTGCTGGAATACGGCAAGCCCTTCGGTACACAGAAGTTTGCAGAGCGTCCCCCTCAGCACACCAAGGATCTGTGGGAAGCCGCTGAGATCACCCCCCGGGCTATCGACCGCGAGGTTTCTCAGTCTATGCACATGACCCACATGGGTTGTTCTTCCCTGGCTGAGGCGCTGATCCGTCAGTCCCTGCGCGCAGGTCTTTCCGACGGTTGGGGCGGCTCTATGATGGGTACTGAGTTCTCCGACGTTATGTTCGGCACTCCCAAGCCCGTTGACACTGAGGCAAACATCGGCGTTATGGAAAAGGACAACGTTAACATCGTTGTTCACGGCCATGACCCCAGCTTGTCTGAAATGATCGTACATTACGCCAACGATCCTGAGATGATCGCATTGGCCAAGTCCGTAGGCGCTAAGGGCATCACCATTTCCGGTGTTTGCTGTACCTCTAACGAAGTTGCGATGCGTCACGGCATTCCTATGGCCGGTAACTTCCTGAACCAGGAAAATGTTGTTCTTACCGGCGCTTGCGAAGCCATCGTGGTGGACGTGCAGTGTATCTTCCCTGCTCTGGGCCCCCTGTCTAAGTGCTTCCACACCAAGTTCATCACCACCTCCCCTATTGCCCGTATGCCCGACTCCGAGTTCATTCAGTTCTCCGCTGAGACCGCCGGCGAAAACGCAAAGGCAATCGTGAAGATGGCAATCGAGAACTTTAAGAACCGTACTCCCGAGCTGGTACATATTCCCAACCAGAAGCAGAAGGCAAGAGTCGGTTACTCCGTAGAAGCCATCAAGAAGGTTCTGGACGGCGTTGCCAACTCCCAGCTGGATGAGATGGGCACCACCAAGCCTCTGATCGAGTGTGTACACTCCGGTGTTCTCCGTGGTGCCGTGGCTATGGTTGGTTGTAACAACCCCAAGGTTCGTCCCGACACCGCTCACATTGAGCTGATGAAGAAGATGCTGGAGAACGATATCATCGTTATCACCACCGGCTGTTCTGCACAGGCTGCCGCTAAGGCCGGTCTGATGGACCCCGAGCAGGCTAAGGAATACTGCGGCGCAGGTCTGAAGCGTGTTTGTGAGCTGGCTGGTATTCCCCCTGTTCTGCACATGGGCTCCTGCGTGGATATCTCCCGTATGATGGTTCTGGCCTCCGATATCGCCAAGGACTGGGGCATTAACATTTCTCAGGTTCCTGTGGTTGGCTGCGCTCCCGAATGGATGTCCGAGAAGGCTGTTTCCATCGGTAACTACGTTGTGGCTACCGGTATCGAGACCTTCCTGGGTGTTGACCCCTACTCCAAGGGTTCTACCGAGGTCACTGAGCTGCTGCGGGGCGAGAACGGCATCAACAAGTGGGTTGAGGCTAAGTTCGTTGTGGATACTGACATTGAGTCTCTGGGCGACAAGATGATCGCTTGCATCGAGGCCAAGCGTGCTGCTCTGGGTATCTGATGAAAGTTGCGATTACCGGAAAGGGCGGTGTGGGTAAAACCACATTGTCCTCCACGCTGGCAAGGCTCTATGCCGACGAAGGACGTACTGTTCTGGCCGCCGACGTAGACCCCGATGCCAATTTGGGATTAGCCCTTGGTCTTACCCAGGAGGAAGTAGACGAAATCGTCCCCATCTACAAAATGCGCACCCTGGTTGAGGAGCGCACCGGCGCCAATGCCGCCAACAAGTTTTTTAAGCTGAATCCTCAGGTTTCGGATATTCCCGACACCTTCTCAAAGGAGATTAACGGCGTAAAACTGTTGGTCATGGGCACTGTGGATGTGGGCGGCAGCGGTTGTGTCTGTCCTGAGCACGTAATGCTCAAGTCCATCCTGTCCGCGCTGACCTATCGGAAAAATGATGTGGTCATTATGGATATGGAAGCCGGTCTGGAGCATCTAGGCAGAGGCACTGCGGCAAATATGGACCAGTTTATCGTGGTCATTGAGCCCGGCGCCCGCAGTGTGCAGACCTACCGAAATGTAAAACGTCTTGCCAGCGACCTGGGTGTCAAGCGTGTCAGAGTGGTTGCCAACAAGGTCCGGGATGCGCAGGATGAGGAATTCATCCGCAGTGCCATTCCCGCTGAGGATCTGTTGGGTATGATCCACTACAACACCGAGGTGATTGATGCAGACCGTCAGGGAAAATCTCCTTACGATTTCAGTCCCACAGCAATCGAAGAAATTCGGAAAATCAAAGCTATCTTAGATAGCGATGAACTTGACTAAATATAGGAGGAAAAAACGTTGACACTTTTTGATAGAGTTTTCAACGGTAACGACTACAATTATGAGCGTACCGTTAAGGCTATCGACGCAGCCATCGCACAGTATGGCGAGTCCGAAGCCGTAGCTTTCCCCAATACCGCATACAACCTGCCCTGCTACTACAGCATTACCGGCAAGAAGGTGGGCAACCTGGGCGAACTGAAGACCGCTCTGGAAAATGATATCAAGCCCATGATGACCCGCAACCCCCGTCTGCAGGACGCATTCGACAGCGGTGTTGCTTCTGCCCTGTGCGCAGAATTCCTGGAAGTTCTGAAGTACCTGGGCGGCGCTGAGCCTTATGCAGAGCCCGAGATGGGCTTCCTCAGTGACGCATTTGTCCGTAACCTGGGTCTGCCTCTGGTTACCGGCGACATCCCCGGTGTTGCCGTTATCATCGGCGGCGCTGAA
>JAZOBY010000098.1:0-15550 GCA_045596215.1 Faecousia sp. | reverse complement strand
GTGCTTTTTCAGAATGTCCAGAATTTGCGTGGTACAGCCGTTTTCGTAGCCGGCATCGAAGGTCAGATACAGCACCTTTTTCGTGGTATCCCCCAAATAAGCCGCATCCACTCTCGCCAGTTCCCGATTCGATGCCGGGGCGACGGGGGCGTAGCCCTCCTGACGGAAACTCAACCCCCAGGAGCCGGTGGCTGCGGCTGTGATATTTTTCACCAGCAGATGCCCCGCCACAGCCAGAGCAGTGCAGATGGCAACGGCAATAAATACGAGATCCTGTTTACGCATAGTATCCCCTCCTGTGGGGAGTGTATGCAATCAAATGACGACATATGCTCCTATACCTTCCCCCGAGGGGAAGGTGCCCCCAAAGGGGGCGGAAGAGGAATACGGGCGACAATGTAAGTTTTAAGTCGTAGTATAGGCATATTCACATGCTGGTTCTGCCGCCGTTCCTCTCCCGGCTTCACTTCGTTCAGCCACCCTCCCCCATGAACTGGGGGATTTTTATTTTTTCTCTTTACTGTTTGCGGTTTTTGGTGTATAATAAGTTGAACTATCACTTAAAAAAGGGGTGTGTGGAATGGGTTGCATGAAATGCGGCAAAAAACTGGGGGCATCCCAGGTGTTTTGCGATGAATGTCTGGAAAAAATGGCACAAGCTCCTGTCAAGCCCGGCACTTTGATCCAGCTCCCCAACCGGGCACCCGCTCCCCCTAAGAAAAAGAAGGTAGCAAAGCTTCGTTACTGGTGGAACGTTGAGGATGAAATTGCCCCCCTGCGATCCAAGGTTCGCTGGCTCACGTTTGCTCTGATCGTTGCGATTCTCGGATTTTTGATCGCTGTGGCCGTCATTTTCTTGCTTCTGCAATGGCAGGGCATACTGGATTGGTTCCCCATTTTGTAACCGTTTTATCTTTTGGAATGTTTCACGTGAAACATTCCAGTTCCGTAAAAACGATTTGTTTCACGTGAAACAATCAGGAGGTGCTCCATGGGCAAAGTTATTGCCGTTGTCAACCAAAAAGGCGGCGTGGGAAAAACCACCACAGCGGTGAATCTAACCGCCGGTCTGCACGATCTGGGGCTGAAAGTCCTGCTGTGCGATTTTGACCCCCAGGCCAACGCCACATCCGGCTTGGGTCTGGAAAAACGGAAGCTAAAACATTCCGTCTATGACGTGATTATAAACGAAACTCCCACGAAAGATGCGATCATTGCCACAAAATTTGGCGATGTGCTCCCGGCATCTGCGGATTTGGCGGGAGCGGGCGTGGAATTGCTGAGTATGCCCAATCCAAATTTCTGCCTGAAAGAGGCCCTTTCTCAGGTGAAAGATACATATGACCTGATCCTGATCGACTGCCCGCCGTCCCTGGAAATGCTGACTCTGAACGCATTGGCAGCGGCGGACGGCATTTTGATCCCGGTACAATGCGAATATTTTGCGTTGGAGGGCCTGTCCGATTTGATGACCACCATGCGGATGGTGAAAAAGCGGATCAATCCCAATTTAGAGATTTTTAGTGTGATTTTAACCATGTTCGACGGCCGCACCAATTTCTCCACACAAGTGGCCCAGGAAGTCCGCCGGCATTTCCCCGGCAAGGTGTGTGCCACGGTCATTCCCCGGAATGTCCGCCTGGCGGAAGCACCCAGTCACGGCATTCCCGTAGCCGCGTACGATAAAAACAGCCGCGGTGCGGTAGCCTACCGGGCCGTGGCCGAAGAATTGAAGAAGAAAATATAATGTACATACCAACGAGGTGATCAAATGGCATCAAACAAAGGCCTTGGACGTGGTTTGGGTGCACTTTTGGGGGATTTTGAAGAAGAATCCCGGGAGAAAACTCCATACAAGCTGCTGCCCATTCAAAAAGTAGAACCCAACCGGAATCAGCCCCGGCAGGATTTCGACGAGGAAGAACTGGAAGCCCTGTCAGAATCTCTGGCGGAACACGGCATCATTCAGCCGCTGACCGTTCGGGAGCTGGACTCCGGATATTATCAGATCGTCGCCGGCGAGCGACGGTGGCGTGCCGCCCGGATGGCGGGACTGACGGAAGTTCCCGTGGTGGTTATCGAAGCAGATGACCAGAAGGTCATGGAATTGGCGTTGATCGAAAATTTACAGCGGCAGGACCTGAACCCGGTGGAAGAAGCCCTGGGTTATCGTGCCTTGATGGAAGATTTCGGTCTGACCCAGGAAGACGCCGCCCAGCGGGTTGGAAAATCCCGTCCGGCTGTGGCAAACGCCCTGCGGTTGCTTAATTTGTCCGACCCCATCCTGGAAAAAGTGAGAAACGGCACTCTCAGTGCCGGACACGCCCGGGCATTGCTCAGCGTGAAATCTGAGAAAAAGCAGTTGGAGATCATGCAAAAAATCATTGCGTTGGGTCTTTCCGTCCGTCAGGCGGAACTGCTTTGCAAGAATCTGTCCCGGGAGCCTGCACAGGAAAAGCCGGTGAGTTTGGCGGTTGATTATGTTTCCGAATGTGAGAAGCAGCTCAGTAAGCACCTGGGCCGGGGCGTGAAGATCGTCAGCGGAAAACGCAAAGGCCGTTTTGAGCTGGAATTCTACGGCCCGGAAGACCTGCAAATTCTGCTGGATGCCCTGTTAAAATTAAAGAAATGAGGTTATGATGATGAAAAAGCGGCTGTACAAAGATCATAGCGACAAAAAGATCTGTGGCGTTTGCTCCGGCATTGCCAAATATTTCGACATTGACTCCACTGTTGTCCGCCTGGCGCTGGTTCTGTTCTGCCTTCTGGGCGGCAGCGGTATTTTGGCATACATCATCTGTGCCATTGTTATGCCCGACGAGCCGGGTTATATTGAAGAAGATTAATTGATCCTGATAAGGAGAGGTACTATGTTAGACATTAAAAAAATCAAAGAAAATCCCGATGCGGTAAAAGCCGGCCTGAAAGCCAAAGAAGTGGATTGTGATGCAATCGTCGACAAAATTCTGGATCTGGACGTCCAGGTACGTGGTCTGAAAACCTCCACTGAGACCAAAACTGCCGAGAAAAACAAGCTGGCCAAGGAAAACGGCAAGCTGTTCGGTCAGAAAAAGGGTGCAGAGAAGAAGGGCGAGGATGTTACCGCCATCGAAGCACAGATCAACGCCAACATGGCCGCATCCGTGGCCATCGACGAAGCCATTGCTGACGACAAGGCCAAGCTGAAAGTGCTGGACGAAGAGCTCTACACCGCCATGCTCAGCCTGCCCAACCTGCCCGACAGCGATCTGCTCCCCGGCGGCAAGGAAAACAACGAGCCCCTGCGTTACATCGGCGAGAAGCACTCCTTCGATTTCGAGCCCAAGCACCATGTGGATCTGTGCACCGATCTGGGCCTGATCGACTACGAGCGTGGCGTGAAGCTGGCCGGTGCCGGCAACTGGATGTACACCGGTTTGGGTGCACGTCTGGAATGGGCTCTGCTGAACTACTTCATCGACACCCACACCGCGGGCGGCTACGATTTCATCCTGCCGCCCCACATGTTGGAGTACCAGTGCGGTCTGACCGCCGGCCAGTTCCCCAAATTTGCTGACGAAGTGTTTAAAATCTCCAATCACCCCACCGAGGGTGGCGTTTTCTACATGCTGCCCACCGCTGAAGCTGCTCTGGCGTCCGTTTACCGGGATGAAATTCTGACAGAAGCCGATCTGCCCAAGAAATATTTTGCCTATACCCCCTGTTTCCGTCGCGAGGCCGGTTCTCACCGGGCCGATGAGCGGGGCATGGTCCGTGGCCACCAGTTCAACAAGGTGGAAATGTTCCAGTTCACCACCCCCGAGGGTTCCGACGAGGCCTTTGAAGAATTGGTGACCAAGGCAGAAAACCTGGTTGCCGGTCTTGGTCTGCATTTCCGTACCGTGAAGCTGGCGGCAGGCGACTGCTCCGCATCCATGGCACGGACCTACGACATCGAGATCCTGATCCCCTCCATGAATGGCTACAAGGAAGTTTCCTCCGTCTCCAACGCCCGGGATTACCAGGCACGCCGGGGCAACATCCGCTATCGCCGTGCCGACGGCAAGATTGATTTCGTCCACACCCTCAACGGCTCCGGTCTGGCCACTTCACGAATTTTCCCGGCCATCGTGGAGCAGAATCAGCGTGCCGACGGCTCCATCGTAGTGCCTGAGGTTCTGCGTAAGTACCTGGGCGGTTTGGAAGTTATCGAAAAGAAGTAAAAATATGTCATTGCGAGCCAGTGCTCACACTGGCGTGGCAATCCCCCGAACATTCCGGAAATCTGATGGAGATTGCCACGTCGCGTAAGCGATTGAATGATTGCCAGTGGCAATCATAGCGATTTACAATCGCTTCGCTATGCTCCTCGCAATGACAAGAATAATTTGAAAGGAAAGAGAAAAATGAGCAAGAAAAACGGTAAGTCCCTGTGGAAAGAATTTACAGAATTTGCCATTAAAGGCAACGCAATGGCACTGGCTGTTGGTACTATCATCGGTGCTGCGTTCAGCACCATCACCAAGAGCCTGACTGACGACCTGATCATGCCCATCGTCAACATCTTCCTGGGCGGTGCTGATTTCAGTGAAATCAAGATCGCTCTGCCCCGGATGCCCTGGGTTCCGGAAACCTATGAGATGGTGGTCAACGAGGCCGGCGAAGAAATTCCTCAGCTGGTGGAGAACTACCTGACCGTAGGCAACTTCCTGTCCGCTGTGATCAACTTCTTCATTTTGGCTCTGGTGGTCTTCTTCCTGGTCAAGGGCATCAACGCTCTGAGCGAGATCGGCAAGAAGAAGGAAGAAGCTCCCACAGCACCTCCCGCACCTCCCGCTCCCAGTGCAGAAGAAGTTCTGCTCACCGAGATCCGGGATCTGCTGAAAGAAAAGTAAGGTTACATAGAAAAAGGACGCCTTTGGGCGTGCTTTTTTACCCTCCCCTTGGGGGGAGGGTGGATTTTTACAAAGTAAAAAGACGGGTGAGGGGCTTTGTTTTACCCCTCATCCGTCAAAAATCAAAGATTTTTGCCACCTTCCCCCCAGGGGGAAGGCATTTTTATCTCATTCGCTTTTCCAATGTTGCGGTATTCAGGGATGTCAGATACAGCCGGTTCATGCCGTATTCCGCGGTGAGGACGAAGGATTTTGGCAGGTCGTCACAGGGAACGACCTGTCCCTCTTTTTCCGCATTCCCCAAAAATTCCCGGGTTTTTGCGGAAATGGAGGTATTATCCAAATCAAAAATACCGATGATGGCCGTATCCCGCACCGCCATATCACCGCCGATGTTCAGGTACATAGGTTATGCCTCCAATTCTACGAAAACCGAAACCTTCCCCCTGAGGGGAAGGTGGCAAAAATCTTTGATTTTTGACGGATGAGGGGCCCCTCACCCGTCAGCCTGTTCGGCTGACACCCTCCCCCCAAGGGGAGGGTCTGCAGATGCGATGTTAGTCCTTCAATAGCTTCCATTGTGCCACAGCCATCTCGTCGCAGCGGTTGTTTTTCGGATTCTCCGCATGGCCCTTGACCCAATGGTAGTGCAATTCGTGTTTCATGGTCAATTGTAACAAAATTTCCCACAAATCCGGGTTAAGTGCGGGTTTTTTGTCGGATTTTCTCCAATTATTCTTCTTCCAACCCCAGGCCCAGCCCTTCTCCAAAGCGTCGATCACATACTTGGAATCGGAGTACAACTCCACGATGCACGGCTCTTTCAGTGCCTGCAAGCCTTTGATAACGGCAGTCAGCTCCATGCGGTTGTTGGTGGTGTTTTCCTCGCCGCCGCACAGTTCTTTTTCTGTGCCGTTATATTCCAGGATGGCACCCCAGCCACCGGGGCCGGGGTTGCCGGAACAAGCACCGTCCGTATACAGGGTCACAGTTTTCATTCTGCGGTCTCCTGAGCTTCTTCGTCCAGATTTTCCACGCCTTCCACGCTGACAACCTGGTTGCCCTCCTCAATCCGCATCACAATGACACCTTGTACGTCACGCTTGTACACATTGATGGAAGATGCGGGAGTCCGGATGATGACACCGCCGCTTTCGATGAGCATAACGTCGTCGTTCTCGCCTACCAGACAGCAACCGGCGATCACACCGGTCTTGGGGGTGATGTTGTAGTTCTTCAGGCCCTTACCGCCACGGCCTTGAGCCATCTTTTCGCCGTTGGGACCGGTACGCAGGTATTCAGAAAGCTCGGTACGCTTGCCGTAGCCGTTGACGGTTACGGTGAGCAACGTCTTGCCGTCCTCTGCCTTCTGGGCACCGATGACCTCGTCATCGCCGGTGAGGGTGATGCCCTTGACGCCCATGGCGTCACGGCCCATGGGCCGGACATCATTTTCGTTGAAGCAGATAGCCATACCGTTGCGGGTGGCCAGGATGATATTGTCGTTGCCGTTTGTACGGATGACATTGATAAGGTGATCACCCTCATCCAAGGTCAGGGCACGAATACCGCCCTTGCGGTTGGTCTTCAAGGCGATGAAGGGGATCCGCTTGACCGTACCCTGGCGGGTGACCATCATCAGGAATTCGTCCTCATGGAACTCACGGGTGACCACCATAGCGGTAACACTCTCGCCCTGTTCCAGGGGCAGAACGTTGATGATTGCCGTACCACGGGCAGTCCGTCCGGATTCGGGCACCTGATAGCCCTTGCGGTGGTGGACACGGCCGGAGTCGGTGAAGAACAGAATGTGGTCGTGGGTAGACGCAATATTCAGGCTCTTGACGTAGTCCTCGTCCTTCAGATTCTGGGCATTCACGCCGCGGCCGCCACGGCTCTGGGTGCGATAGGTATCCACGGGCATCCGCTTGATATAGCCCTGCTTGGACAGGGTAAAGACGCAGGTCTCCTCTTCGATGAGATCCTCGATGTCGATCTCATCTTCCACGTCCTGGATCTCGGTCTTCCGCTCGTCGCCGTACTTGTCCCGGATGGCGATCAGCTCGTCCTTCAAAATGGACTTTACCAGCTCCGGATCTTCCAGCACACGCTCAAAGTAAGCAATACGCTCCAGCAGTTCCTTGTGCTCGGCCTCCAACTTCTCACGGTCAAGGCCTTGCAGAGCCTTCAAACGCATGTCGAGAATTGCCTGTGCCTGTACCTCGGACAGACCGAAGCGAGCCATCAAATTCTCCTTGGCATCGTCGTAGGAAGAGCGGATGATCTTGATGACCTCGTCAATGTTGTCCTGGGCGATCAGCAGACCTTGCAGCAGATGATCCCGCTCCTGGGCCTTTTTCAGGTCGTAACGGGTGCGGCGGACGATGATTTCCTCTTGGAAAATCAGGTATTCGTCCAAAATCTCACGCAGAGACAGCACCTTGGGCTGACTCTGATTCTTCACCAAGGCCAGCATGTTGATAGCAAAGGTGGTCTGCAAGCTGGTCTGGGTGAACAGCTTGTTCAGCACGATCTGGGGATTGGCATCCCGTTTCAGCTCGATAACGATACGCATGCCGTTCCGGTCAGACTCGTCCCGGATGTCGGAAATGCCCTCCAACCGCTTGTCGTTGACCTGGTCGGCCATAGCCTTGATCAGCATCCGCTTATTCACCTGGTAGGGGAGCTCCGTGATGATGATCCGGGTGCGATCCTGGCCGAATTCCTCGAAAACGTGACGGGCACGCAAGGTCAGACGGCCCTTGCCGGTGGCGTAGGCGGCACGGATGCCACTGCGGCCCATGATAATGGCCTTGGTGGGGAAATCCGGGCCGGTGATGTGCTGCATCAGATCCGCCAGCGTTGCTTCCGGGTCATCCAGCACGCAGATGCAGGCGTTGATGACTTCCGTCAGATTGTGAGGCGGAATGTTGGTAGCCATACCAACCGCAATACCGGAAGAGCCGTTCACCAACAGGTTGGGGAAACGGGAAGGCAGAACACGGGGTTCTTTCCGGGTCTCGTCGAAGTTGGGATCCCAGTCCACGGTGTCCTTTTCGATATCCCGGAGCATTTCATTTGCCATTTTGGACATTCTGGCCTCGGTGTAACGGTAAGCAGCCGGGGGGTCGCCATCCACGGAGCCGAAGTTGCCGTGGCCATCCACCAGCATATAACGCATGGAGAAATCCTGTGCAAGACGCACCAGGGCGTCGTAAACGGACGCATCGCCATGGGGGTGATACCGACCCAGCACGTCACCAACGCAGGTTGCAGACTTGCGGAAGGGGCGGTCAGAGGTCAGATTATCCTCGTACATTGCGTACAGAATACGCCGGTGAACAGGTTTCAAGCCATCACGCACATCGGGCAGGGCACGTCCGACAATAACGGACATGGCGTACTCGATGTAACTGCTTTTCATTTCTTTCACAAGCTCGGATTCAATAATGGCCTGATCCGGGTACATGATATCCTCGGGCTTGTAATCCTTCTTATGTTGTGCCAAAAGAATTTCCTCCTTTTGTTGGATAGACATTGTGGACTATCGCAATGTCTCAAACCTTCCCCCTTGGGGGAAGGTGGCAAAAATCTTTGATTTTTGACGGATGAGGGGAGATTTTTCATTAGACCCCTCACCCGTCAGCCTGTTAACAAATGTATACTTGCCGCTGGCAAGTATTGCTATTTATATTCGCTTCGCTATGGCTGACACCCTCCCCCCAGGGGGAGGGTCATGCGGCGAAGCCGCTGAATCAAAATCTCGAACTATAGGGATCCTTGGGCAGGGGGGCGTAGCCCTCTTCAGGGTTTTGGAACAGGCGATCCAGCCAGTTAACGCACAGCGTCACCCACTGGGGAAAGCTCTTGTCGCCACCGTTCTCATTCAACTGGGGCGTGCCCAGGGATAAACCATGGCCGCCATTGGGGAAAATGTGCAGCTCGTAAGGCACGCCGGCATCCAACAGGGCAGTGGCAAAATAGATACTGTCCTTAGGCGGCACACTCTTATCCCGGCCGGTATGGAAAATAAACGCCGGCGGCGTATGCTTGCCAACACCTGTCTGTAAATTCAGCTTCTTATAGGTGCTGTCCCAATCATTGTCACCAATGAGCTGGGCTAAATGTTTTTCGCTATTTTCCATCCAGGATGTAGAAATCACAGGATAACCCAAAATCAGTGCGTTGGGCTTGTTTTCGCCGTTCAGACAGCCAGATCTCTCCATGATTTCCGGGTCATTCCAATAAACGCCCAGGCTGGCCGCCAGGTGGCCACCGGCAGAGAAGCCGCAAACAGCGATTTGATCTTCGATCACGCCCCAATCTTCCGCGTTTTCCCGGATCATCTTCATTGCCCGGCACAAATCCAGCAGGGGATTGGGATATACCGCATCCGCACCAAGACTGTACTTCAGTATAAAAGCATTGTAGCCGGCCGCCATGAACTGAAACGCCACAGGATCGGCTTCCCGGGGACAAACGTTGGTATATCCGCCGCCAGGACAAATCACAACGGCCGGACGTTTGAGAACATTGTACACCCGGCCCTGATATTTCTCATAGGTGTATCGCATCAAATAGACGTCTTTTTCTTCACTAAAGACAATTTTTTCACAAATCATGCACATTTCTCCTTAATAGTCCAGATTTGTGGCGAATTTTGCGTTGGTTTCGATATATTCCCGGCGGGGTTCTACCTTTTCGCCCATCAAAAGGGTGAAAATCTCGTCGGCTTTCGCCGCATCTTCCAAGGTGATACGCTTCAAGGTCCGCTTTTCCGGATCCATGGTGGTCTCCCACAGCTCCTCCGGGTCCATCTCACCAAGACCCTTGTTACGGTTGATGTCCACCTTGGCGTTAGGATTGTCCCCACGCATTTCCGCGGAGATCATATCCCGCTCCTCATCGGAGAAGGCGTAGCGGGTGAGTTTGCCCCGAACCAGCTTGTAAAGGGGCGGCATTGCCGCGTAAACATAGCCGTTTTCGATCAGCGGCCGCATAAAGCGGAAGAAGAAGGTCAGAAGCAGGGTGCGGATGTGCGAACCGTCCACGTCCGCGTCCGCCATGATGACCACCTTGTGGTAGCGGAGCTTGGAAACGTCAAATTCCTCGCCGATGCCCGCACCCAGTGCGGTGATGACTGGCTGCAGCTTGTCGTTGCCGATGACCTTGTCCTCACGGGACTTTTCCACATTCAGCATTTTACCCCACAAGGGCAGAATGGCCTGGAAACGGGAGTCTCGGCCCTGGGTGGCAGAGCCGCCTGCGGAGTCACCCTCGACGATGTAAATTTCGGTGAGGGCGGGGTCACTTTCGTTGCAGTCACGGAGCTTGTCCGGCATGGCCGCACCGCCCAAAGCGGATTTGCGGCGGATGGACTCTCTTGCCTTCCGGGCGGCTTCACGGGCCCGGTTGGCCATCATGGCCTTTTCCAGAATAATCTTGGCCGTCTGAGGATGCTCCTCAAAATAGGTGGCGAGCTGGTCGTTGACCACCTGATCCACCAGGGTGCGGATGTAGGCATTGCCCAATTTTGCCTTGGTCTGGCCCTCAAACTGGGCATCCGTCAGCTTGACGGAGATGATGGCGGTGACGCCTTCCCGACAGTCCTCGCCGGATGCCTTGTCATCCCCCTTGATGATACCGGATTTGATGCCGTAGTTATTCAGCACACGGGTCAGTGCCGTTTTGAAGCCGGTCTCGTGCATACCGCCCTCGGGGGTACGTACGTCGTTGGCAAAGGACAGCAGATCCTCGTTAAAGCCGTCGTTATATTGCAGAGCGATTTCCGCAGAAGCGTCGCCTTTCATGCCCTGCATGTAGATGACATCCTCGTGGATCACCGTCTTGTTCCGGTTGCGGTAGGTGGCAAATTCCCGGATACCGCCCTCGTAGTACATGGTCTCGGTTTTGACCTCGTCTTCCCGGGCATCAGTGATGGTGATGGTCAGACCGCCATTCAGGAATGCCTCCTCACGCATACGGTCGTGAAGGATGTCGTAGTCATAAATAATGGTGTCGAACATCTCCGGATCGGGCTGGAAGGTGACCTCGGTACCGGTTTTGTCACAACTCCCCACGATGGTCATCTCCTGAGTGATGGCACCCCGGGCAAATTTCATCTCGTGGATCTTTCCGTTTTTGTAAACACGAACCTTCATCCACTCAGACAGGGCGTTTACAACGGATGCACCAACACCGTGGAGACCGCCGGAGACCTTGTAACCGCCGCCGCCGAATTTACCGCCGGCGTGCAGGACGGTGAATACCACTTCCATGGCGGGCCGTCCGGTCTGGGGCTGGATATCCACGGGGATACCACGGCCATCATCGGTGACGGTGATGGAGTTGCCGGGGTTGATGGTGACGGTGATGTGCTTGCAGTAGCCTGCCAGAGCTTCATCGATGGAGTTGTCCACGATTTCGTACACCAGATGGTGCAGACCGCTGGCGGAGGTGGAACCGATATACATACCGGGACGCTTACGCACCGCTTCCAGGCCTTCCAAAACCTGAATTTGCGATCCACCGTATTCTTCTGTTACTTTCAATTCTTCAGACATAATGTTACTCCTGTCCTGTAAATTTCAACAAGTATGTGTTTTTTAGAATGTCATTGCGAGGAGGGCGAATGCCCGACGTGGCAATCTCCCGATATAATCTAATTTATCATCCCCGTGTCATTTGCTCGTACAAATCTTCCCAATGGGGATTTAATTCCATAATCAATGACGTTTTTCTGTCTCTGTTCCAGCTTTTTATTTGTTTTTCCCGTTCTAGTGCCGCTTTTACATCCGATGTTTCTTCAAAATAAACAAGTCTTGTAACCTTGTATTTTGCTGTAAAACTATCCTTGTCCAAATGATTTTTGTGTTGATACACACGACGCAATAAATCACTTGTAACACCGGTATAAAGTACCGTACAATGCTTATTTGTGAGAATATACACATAATATTTCATTTTTTGTTATCCTACATTGTACCGGGAGATTGCCACGTCGCTACGCTCCTCGCAATGACACGCTAGTTGCTGTATTACTCATCTAAAACTCTACCTTTTTCGATCTGAATGGTTTTTCCCAATTCCGTAAACTTTCCGGGTTCACAGCAGGTGATGAACACCTGGCCGGAAGTGATGTGATTCAGTACAAAATCCTGCCGGGCGGGATCCAGCTCTGACAAAACATCGTCCAGCAGCAGCACCGGCTCTTCACCAAATTCCCGGCGATGCAATTCCCGCTGGGCCAGCTTCAAACTGATGGCCGCTGTCCGGGTCTGACCCTGAGAGCCGTAGGCTTTCAGGTCGATTCCCGACAGACTCACCGTAAAATCGTCCTTATGCGGGCCGGTGAGGCAGTTTCCGCTTTCCAATTCTGCCCGATAGTGGCTCTGCAAATGCTCTTGCAGATTCTCCGTCAACTGTGCCACGGGAGCAAAGGGGTCGGTAACCGTGGAAACTGTGCGGTATTCCAGAGCAAAATCCTCTGCACCGCCGGAAAACGCACCGTGAAATTTGGCCGCTTCCTGTCCCAGGCTCTGATAAAACCGGGCCCGGTAGGAGATCAGCAACGCACCCACCTGACACAGCCGGGCGTTGTACTCCGGCAAAATTTCCAAAACCGCGGGATTTTCAAAGTGATCCTTCAAAATCCGATTTTTCTGCTCCAAAATGCGGTTGTATTCCGAAAGAGCGGCATCGTAGTTGGGTCGCAGTTGACATAACGCAGAATCTCCCAGCCGCCGACGGGCGGATGAGCCGGATTTCAGTACCATCAGGTCTTCCGGGCAGAAGATAACCGTTGACATAACACCAGATATTTCTGCCGTGGTTTTCTTTTTTGCCCCATTTCGCCAGATCTGCCGGGGACGGCTGCCGTTAAACAGCACCCAACGCAGTTTCTGCTCCCGCTCCTGAGAGAAAATTTCTCCCTCAATATCGGCAAAATCCGCACCGAAACGGATCATTTCCCCGGTTTTCTGTGCCCGGAAGCTCCGTCCGGACCCCAGATAGGCCACTGCTTCCAGCAGATTGGTCTTCCCCTGGGCGTTCTGACCCACGATCAAATTCACACCGGGGTCAAATTCCAGTGCCAATTCCTCATAATTCCGGAAATTCCGGAGCTTCAGTTCACGCAGTTCCATCGGTTACAATGACAAATTCGTCGCCCTCGTAGGTAAAACGGTCACCGGGGTAGAGTTTTTTGCCCCGCATGGTGCAAACCTCGCCGTTGACGGTGACAAAGCCCTCTTGAATTTCCAGCTTGGCACCGCCGCCGGAGGGGACAATGTTCATCAGCTTCATGGCCGATTCCAGCTTGATGAATTCGGTGCTGATGGACACCGGTGTGCTGTTATCTTTTTTTCTTACGGTTACTTTCATAATAATTCCTTAACTATTCTTAATCCGTACCGGCAGGACCATGTAGGAGAAGTCGTGCTTCTCGTCCACCGGGGTCATGACGATGGGGCTCAAGCCGTTGGTCAGCTCCAGCACCACTTCCTCAGAGGGAATCACCCGAAGAGCATCCGCCAAGTAGCGGACATTGAAGCCGATTTCCAGCTCACCGCCGTCACCGGCGATGGAGCAGCGGTCTTCTGCCGCACCGATGGTGGTATTGGTACGCAGCTGCAGCACCTGATTAGAGAACACGCACCGCACCGGGCTCTTGTATTTTTCAGAAACGATCAGACCCACACGCTCCATGGAGCTGGCAAGATCCGACACATGGGCCACCAGTTTTACGGGGCAGTTGGTGGGAACTACCTTCCGCCAATCCAGGAAGTCACCTTCCAGCAGACGGCAGACCAATGTTGCACTACCGATGTCGAACAAAATATGCTTGGGGCCCAGCGTGAAAATCACATTTTCCTCCGAATCGGTGAGGATCTTCTCCACTTCTTTCAGACCGGATGCGGGAACCACGAAGCTCAGCTCCCGCTCCGTAGATGTTTCAGGATGGTAGGTACGCCGGGCAAGACGAAAACCGTCCACGGCGATGGCGGAAATCTTGTCATTTTCCACTTCAAACTTCACGCCGGTATGGATGGGCCGGCCCTGATTCTCAGAAACGGCAAAAATCGTGCCGGAAATCAGGTCTTTCAGGGCATTTTGGGGGATACGGATGCCACGGCCGGTGTTCACATCCGGCAGTTCCGGGTAATCCTCAGCAGCCTCAGCGGAAATGTTGAAAGAGGCATAGCCGCTGCGGATAGCTACCTTATAATTATCGTCCACCACCACAGTCACGGGGCCTTCTGGCAGACGGCGGATGATGTCACCAAACAGCTTGGCAGGCAGGATGCACACACCGGGGTCGGTAACATCGGCTTCCACGGTGTAAGTAATGGCAGTTTCCATATTATAACCGGTCAGACTCACGCCCACACCGGCACGGCAGAGGATACCTTCCAACACGGAAAGGCTGCTCTTTTGGGCTACGGTACGGCCGGCAATGTTCAGGCCCTGCACCAGCATACTTTTTTCACAGGTAAAACGCATATCGGTCTTCCTTTCTTGCTAAATAATAAATATATATATAATTATCAGAATATATTGGAGTAATAGTTTTAGTAGGGGAAATTTATATGGAAAAGTGGTTTTTGTCTTAGAGCCGCAACGACTTTTTTTCCACAGCTTGGTTGTGCAAAAGAATAACTTTTCCACAGCCGTTCTGTGACAAATTTTGCACCGCACTTTTCCACAGTGCAACTTATTCATTTTCCACAGGGCTTGTGGAAAAAATTACAGCATGCTATTGATATTCGCTGTGATATCCCGGATGTTATTTTGCAGGCCGGTGTCGCCCTTATTAAGGTCGCTTTCCACCTTGCGGATGGAGTGCAAAACGGTGGTGTGATCCTTGGCAAATTCCTGGCCGATGTCCGGCAGACTGAGATTGGTCAGCTTCCGGATCAGATACATGGCGATCTGACGGGCCTCTGCCACATTTTTCGTCCGCTGAGAACCCCGAAGAATAACCTCGTCCACATTGTAGAACTTGCAAACCTGGGAGATGATCAGACTGGGTGTGGGCAGGGCGTTGCCCTCTGCCTTGAACATGTCCTCAATGGCCCGGGAGATGTTGTTCAGATCCAGAGGCATGTTGTTCAGATCCCGGTATGCCAGAATCTTTTTCACCGTGCCTTCAATGGCCCGTACGTTGTTGGTGATGTTGATGGCGATGTAGTTGCACACATCGTCACCCAGTTCCAGACCCAGACCCATGGCCTTGTTTTTCAGGATGGCCATTCTGGTCTCATAATCCGGCGGTTGGATATCCGCGATCAGACCCCATTCAAACCGGGTCTTCAACCGGTCTTCCAGAGTCAGCATGTCGCTGGGCTTCCGGTCTGAGGTCATGACGATCTGCTTGTGCTCCTCGTAGAGCTTGTTGAAGGTATGGAAAAATTCTTCCTGGGTGGATTCCTTACCGGCAATGAACTGAATATCATCGATGAGGAACAGATCCGCTTCCCGGTATTTACTGCGGAATTCCACATTTTTACCATTTTTAATGGCATCGATCAGCTCATTTGTGAACTGGTCGCCCTTGATATAGACGATGTTGGCGTCGGGCTGGTTCTTGCGGATGCCGTTGGCGATGGCGTAGAGCAGGTGGGTCTTGCCAACGCCGGGAGGTCCATAGAGGAACAGGGGGTTATAAACCTGACCCG